>NZ_CAWQMW010000015.1:0-11296 GCF_963895965.1 Xenorhabdus sp. PB30.3
AATGAATATAGCTAAATATCCCGTTATCCCGTTATCCCGTGAAAATCTACATAGATGTATATTTATTTACGTATAGTTAGGAGATTTATCCTATAATGATGTATTCGGTGTTTTACTTTTGGATGAAAATTAAATTGAGAGGATGTTTTATAAAGTTGGTCAGGTGTTAAATGCTTAAGAATAATTCACAGATTAATAATGAGGATTTATGATGGATTTTGCCAAAATTATGGAGCTAATATCTAGTCATGGACGGATGGGGTTTTTATTATTTGTTTTTATTTACTTACTATTTATTTTAACTATTGTAAATATACATAATACTTTATTGTATAAAACATTCGTTATTTTTAATCCAGAGAAAAAGTTACTGACAAAAATAAAATCTCTTCGAAGGATATCAAGAAATGATAAAATATCAGAAGATATAAGAGCATTGGCAAAAAATGAAGAAATTAGAACTTTAAATTCATTCTATTTAAAGTGTAATCTTAGTGTTGATGTTCAAAATGTTTGGGCGAAATTAATTTTATTTCATAAAAATAAAAATATTTCAATGGAATCATATAAAAAAGTTTATTCTTTATTTCCAGTAAAAAATTCGAGGTTAGAAAAAGAAATTGGCTTTTTTTATTTAGTAAAAACATGGGTAATGACAATAATTCAAACTATATTATTCTTAGTATCAAGTTTTTTGGGAGCATTATCTCTAGCTGCTTCTTTAAACATTGTAGGTGGTGAGGGTAGTATGAAGTTAACGGTGTATTACTTTTCTTGCTTTATATTACTGGTAGTGTTTTCGGCTTTTTTCAGTTCAGAAAATCCAAATTATTTTACTTATAAAAAAGTCAAGGAGCTAATTAAAGAGTATAATCAAGCCCATTAAGTAAAATAATGTAATTTTTTTGTATTCATGTTTTCATATGCTTAGCCTTCATCTGGTGAGGGCTTTTTTATTATTTTTCATGTTGTTAAATATCTTTTACTGAAAAACTGGATATAAAAAACACCATGAAAAAACTACTCGAATTACGCCAACAAAAAGCCGATTTAACCCATCAAATGCGTTCGCTGCTGACCAAAGCCGAAAATGAAAAACGCTCACTCAATGCCGATGAAGCTAAACAGTTCGACGAGCTGCGAAACCAATCTGATTCTCTGAATACTGAAATTGCTCGTTATGAAGCATTGTCTGATGAAGAACGTAGCCAAGCCAAAAACCAGCCGACCAATAATAAACTCAATAATGACGAACTACGCCACTATATCCTGACTGGCGAAGCCCGCTCTCTGTCTACAAGCATCCCCGCAGACGGCGGCTATACCGTTATCCCTGAGCTGAACAAACAGATCATGCAGCAATTAGCTGATGAATCCGTTATGCGTCGAATCTGTACGATTAAAACCACACGCAGCAACGAATATAAACAACTTGTTTCGGTCGGTGGCGCAGCGGTTGCTCATGGGGAAGAAGGCAAGGCGCGTAGTGAGACGGCGACACCAAAGATGGAAGAAGTCAGCATCAAGCTGTTTCCTATCTATGCCTACCCCAAAACTACCCAAGAAATCATCGATTTTAGCGATGTCGATATGTTAGGCTGGTTAACCTCAGAAATCGCTGACACCTTTGTTGACACCGAAGAAACAGATCTGGTTAGCGGTGACGGTAGCAAAAAAGCGAAAGGCTTTCTGTCTTATCCCCGTGATAACAAAGCTGACAAGGTACGTGCATTCGGTACGCTGCAAAAGCTGGAAGTTACCAGCCTTGAGGCCGATAGCCTAATTGACCTGAAATTTCTGCTCAGGAACAAATATCGTAAAAATGCAGTGTGGGTGATGAACTCCACGACCGCCGCCAACGTGCAAAAACTGAAAAACGGCAATGGCGATTACATCTGGCGCGAACGTCTGCAAGCGGGTGATCCTGATATGTTGCTGGGCTTACCTGTCCATTATCTCGAATTTATGCCGGATGACATCATTAGTCTGGGCGACTTCAACCGCGGTTACTTCATCGTTGACCATCAAACGGGCATTCGTACCCGTCCTGACAATATCACCGAACCGGGATTTTATAAGGTACATACCGATAAATATCTGGGCGGCGGGCTGGTGGATTCCAACGCAATCAAGGTGCTGGAAATCAAAGGCACTAAAGCGGGTTAACGGTAAGGGGCACTGCGCCCCTTTGTAATCTGGAATCTACCAATGAAAAATGATTTTGAAATCCGCACTGCTTCCCTTTCTGCCAGTGATAAGAAACTGACAGGCTATGTGATTAAGTGGAACAGCCGATCACATATCTTGTGGGATGAATTTATCGAACAGTTCGCCCCGAATGCCTTTAGCGCCAGTCTAGCGGCAAGTGCTGATATCAGGGCACTGTATGAACATGATCATATGAACCTGTTAGGCCGTACCACATCTGGAACATTGCAACTTAGCGAAGATGCCACCGGATTACGTTTCGAACTCACCCCGCCTGATACGCAATTAGGGCGTGATGTGCTGACACTGGTTGAGCGTGGTGATATTCAGGGAATGTCCTTTGGTTTTCGTGCCATTAAAGATCAGTGGGATACCAGCCAAACACCGTATGTCAGAACCGTCTTAGAGGCTGAATTACGGGAAATTACTGTCACCAGTTTACCCGCCTACCCTGAAAGCGGTGTTGAGATTGCCAAACGCTCCCTGAATGCAGTAAATCCCTGCAATGCGGATTTGCGCCATTACTGGCTGCAATTGTCTGAGGTGTGATTATGTGGCCTTTTAAGCGAAAAGCCTCTGAGACTCGTAGTATCAGCATTGATGAGTTTCTTTCTCTGGCGGGTATGTCTAATACCAAATCCGGCGAGCATGTTTCCCCCTCGACCGCCGAGGGTTTACCTGCCGTGATGAACGCCGTCACAGTGATTAGTGAAGCCGTTGCCACCATGCCCTGTTATCTCTATCGGGTGCAGCACCAGCACGGCAAAGAATCCCGCGAATGGTTGAGCGATCACCCTGTAGATTATTTACTCAATGAATGCCCTAACGATTGTCAGACCCCGTTTCAGTTTAAGCGAACACTGATGCGCCATTGTCTGTTAAATGGTAATGCCTATGCGGTCATAGTCTGGGGGCGTGATGGTCAGCCACAATCCTTGCACTCTTACCCACCGTCAGCGGTTGTACCGCAACGGTTATCCGATCACCGGTTCGCCTATACCATCACCGAACCCTATAGCGGCAAGGTCAGAACCTACCTACAGGAAGAGGTGTTGCATTTGCGCTATGCCACGGAAGATGGCTTTCTTGGTCGCTCACCAGTCACGATTTGCCGTGAAACACTGGGTTTGGGGTTGGCGCAACAGCGCCACGGGGCCAGCATTATGAAAGAGGGCATGATGGCAGCGGGTGTGATTAAAGCCGCTGACTGGCTGGATGGCATCAAGGGTAATAAGGCGTTGGAAGCCCTCGAACGTTATAAAGGCGCTCGCAATGCAGGGAAAACGCCTATTCTTGAGGGTGGGATGGAATACCAGCAATTAGGCATGAGTAACCAGGATGCGGAGTGGTTGGCCTCCCGTCGTTTCACTATTGAAGATATCGCCCGGATGTTCAATGTCAGTCCTATCTTTCTGCAAGAGTATTCGAACAGTACCTACAGCAACTTTAGTGAGGCCTCCCGTGCTTTTCTGACAATCACCATGCGCCCGTGGCTTGCCAATTTTGAGCAGCAAATCAAATCCGCCTTGCTGATGAATTCACCAACAAAAGGCATTCGCTACCAAGTCGAATTCGACACAGCTGATCTACTTCGCGCCAATCCGAAAGAACGTTTCCAGAGCTACGAGACAGCGATTAAATCCGGTGTGATGTGCCCGAATGAAGCCCGTGAACGGGAAGGCTTATCGCCCCGTGCCGGTGGCGATGAATTCAGTCAGGCATGGAAACAAACCGTGGAAATCAAACAAGACAAGGAGAGTAACGAATGAGAGCAGGCAGATTACGGCATCGGGTGACAATCCGAAAAAATGAAGCCAGTCGGGGTAAATTTGGTGAAGTACTCAACAACTGGGTAGATTTAGCCACGGTCTGGGCAGAAGTGAAAGCGATTAGTGGACGAGAGCTGGTGGCATCCGGCGCCGTGTTCTCCGAAGCCACCGTGCGTATCTGGCTGCGTTATCGTGCTGATGTGACCACTGCGAACAGCATTACCTTTCACGGAGCGAACACGACGGGCACAGCTTTTAGCATTATGGCGGTCATCCCCGATGCGAAATACACCCGCCTAGAGCTGCTTTGCAAGGGAGGCATATTCCGATGAGCCGGATTGAAATTCCCCTGAGTGAAATCAAACAGCATTGCCGACTGGAGGAAGCTTACACCCTTGATGATAGCTTATTAACGGGCTATGCCGCCGCTGCGTTGGAAGTCTGCCAGCAACATATCGGTAAACGCTTTGATAAAGGATTGGTTTTCACGCCAGCGATTAAAGTTGGTTGCCTGCTCTATATCGGCTTGTTGTATGAAAATCGGGAAATGGTGACAGATGTTGAACTGAAAGAAGTGCCTTTTACCATCAAATCACTGTGGTCTGTCTATCGTGATGTGGGGATCTACTGATGCCGTGGCAACCGTTAAGACGTTGTAGCTATCCGAGTTGTAAACAACGGGTAAAGTCTGGTCGCTGTGAGGAACATCGGCGGGAACAGAACAGGCAGCGTGGTACACGTACCGAACGTGGCTACAGTAACCGATGGAGCAGATACAGATTGATGTATCTCAAAACGCATCCCTTATGTTTGCATTGCCTCAAGCTGAACTGCTACATGCCTGCAACCATTGTGGATCATATCATCCCGATACAGGGTGAAGCGGATGTGCTGTTCTGGCCTGCATCCAATCATCAAGCACTATGCCATGCTTGCCACAACCGTAAGACGGTACAGACAGACCCACTCACCAAAGCCAAGCGCAAACAAGGTGCTTATCGGGAGCAGGAAGCAAAAGCAGCACGATTGGTTAGCTTTGGAATAATAACAAACTGAAATAACGGGGGGGGGGGGGTATAAAAAATGACAAATGCCCCTCTGAACGGAACCGCCCCCTCCTTCAATTTTTATGCCCGGCAATTTTTTTGAAAATAAATCACAAGGAACAGCGAAAATTATGGCAAGAGCACCTAAACCACCCACTTATTTAAATGAGATTGCCGCCAGTCAATGGAAGGCCAAAAGCAAAATCTTAAACGAGCGGGAAGATTTGAACACCGCCGACTGGAACAATTTAGAACTGTACTGCGTCAACTACGCCATTTACCGAAAGGCGGTGGCAGACCTTGATATCAGAGGCTTTAGCATTGTGAATAGTCAGGGCAGTGAAAGCCGTAACCCGTCATTGAGTGCCAAAGCCGACGCTGAAAAAATCATGATAAAAATGTCTGCATTACTGGGTTTTGATCCGGTATCAAGGCGCAAAAATCCGGTGGAAACGGAGGAAGAGGACGAGCTAGACCGACTATGAACGCATGGGAACAATACGCTTTTGATATCGAAAATAGCACAATTCCGGCCTGTAAACGGGTAAAACAGGCGGTGAAACGCTATCTCAACGATCTGAATAACCCGCTTTATCTGTTTGATTCGGAGATGGTGGCACGATTTATTGCCTTTTCCCGCTACTGTCCGCACGTCAAAGGCCATTTGCGCGGTAAACCCATCATGCTGGAGCCGTGGCAGCAGTTCGCCTTTGCCAACCTGTTCGGCTTCAAAGTGAAAGCAACCGGACGGCGGAAATACCGCAGTGCTTATATTCAGGTGCCACGCAAAAATGCTAAATCCACCGTGGCCGCGATACTGGCGAACTGGTTTCTGGTGATGGAGTCAGGCCAGCAAGATATTTACACCGCTGCCGTGAGTCGGGATCAGGCGCGTATTGTGTTTGATGATGCCCGCCAGATGTGCCTGCTATCCAAACCACTCAAGAAACGGGTAGCTATTCAGCAGCACAAAGTCACTTATGCTAAGAGCAACAGTCTGTTAAAACCACTGGCAGCCAAAGCCGCTACAATTGAAGGCACTAACCCCAGTCTGGCAATTGTCGATGAGTATCATTTACACCCAGATAACGCAGTCTACTCTGCCCTTGAGCTGGGTATGGGGGCACGTCCCGAAGGTATTCTGTTTGCCATTACCACGGCAGGCAGTAATGTAATCTCCGCCTGTAAGCAGCACTATGATTATTGCTGTCAGATATTGGATGGCGAAGAGCAAAATGCATCACTGTTCGCCCTGATTTACGAGCTGGACGACGAGAAAGAGATTGATGATGAATCACTTTGGATAAAGGCCAATCCTAACCTGGATATTTCCGTGGACAGTGCCGCTTTGCATGACACTCTCCAGAAAGCCCGGGGCATTCCCTCACAATGGACAGAGATGCTAACCAAACGCTTTAATATCTGGTGTCAGGGTGAAACGCCGTGGATGGGCGAAGGGGCATGGAAAGCCTGCCAACTCGACTATGATGAAAACGACCTGAAAGGACTGGAGTGTTACGCCGGATTAGATTTATCCTCCACAGGCGATATCACCAGTATCTGTTACACGTTCCCCGTGGATAACGAACTGTTATTACTGACCCGCCATTACTTACCCGAAGCCCAGTTACAGAATCCTGCCAATAAGAATCGGGCAATCTACCGTCAATGGGTACAAATGGGCTGGATACGTACCACGACAGGCGATTGTATTGATTATGATCGTATTCGTGATGATATCCTTAAAGACAGCCAGCACTTTGATATCAAGCTGGTGGGCTTTGATACATGGAACGCCACACACTTAAGAACTCAGCTACAGGGCGCAGGGCTGGATGTTGAACCCTTCCCGCAAACCTACATGCGTTTTAGCCCGGTAGCGAAATCGGCTGAGGTATTTGTTAACCGCAAAGTTATTCGTCACAACGGCGATCCGGTGCTTGCGTGGGCTATTGCTAATGTCGTGATGGAAACAGACGCCACCGCCAATATCAAACCGAATAAAAAGAAATCCGCCAATAAGATAGATCCGGCTATTGCGTTTTTGATGAGTTTTGGTACATGGCAAGTAGAGCATGAAGATTTTTCGTTTACTTTGAGCGAAGAACAGCAGAAGCGCCTTAACACATTTAATGGAATATAACGTAAAAAGGTAAGCACTTTTACTGATTCGCTTATTGAAGCAGATAAACCAATCAGTTAAAGTAGCCTCGCCATTGGCAAATACCGATGGTCAAGGCGTCGCGGCCTTGTGCGCTTATACACTGGTAAGAATCTTTACCAGTGTGCCTGCTATCACCTTTTCTATGGTGGTTCAGGCGGGGGAGGCTTCGGCCTCGCCGGAGTAAGCGCCGGTCCGCGAACCCTGTCTGAATCGCCACCATCAATATTAATTAATGGAAGGGGTAGCAGAAATGAATAACGTTAAAAATGATTGGCATCAAGCGGATATTATTGCTGCACTACGCAAGCGTGGTACAACCTTAGCGGCTGTCTCCCGTGAAGCGGGACTCAGTTCATCTACACTGGCAAATACTCTCAGTCGCCCGTGGCCTAAAGGTGAGTGGATTATTGCTAACTATCTCGAAATGCATCCTTCTGAGATTTGGCCTAGTCGGTATTTTGATCAGAGTGGTCAACTTATTGAGCGTAAGATTAGAAATAAAAGTAATTACTCTTAGTGGAATAATTTCATCTGTAATTAATGTGGTTTCTAAATAACAAATTAAAGTGAAAGTGAAAGTGAATTAAAGTGTCACAGCAGTAAGAATGATATCTCAGATATTCTTTTAAATAATTTTCTGATGTTTTAAATTTAAGAATGGTCACGTAAGTGGCCTTTTTCTTCAATAAGTTAAATTGATTTATATATATTTTTGGGGAGTATAAATGTCTATAGAGGTGATTGAAAACCAGATTTCTCATTTCTTATCATCAGATACACCTGAAGTAATGGTAATTAAAGGTGATTGGGGTGTAGGAAAAACTTTTAGTTGGAAAAAATTTCTGGCAGATGCTAAAGGTAGAAATGGAATTAAACTCAATAAATATTCCTATGTTTCTTTATTTGGGATTAATTCCTTGGAATCACTTAAACATTCTATCGCTGAAAATGTTGTAGAGCGTAAACTTATTGGTGCAGAAACTAGCATTAATATATTCAAGGATAATACAGTTAGTCGCACAAAATCCTTTGTAAAGAGGCATATTAAATTTTTGAAAGATTTACCTATTATAAAATTATTTATTCCTACAGTTCAAGAAATTTCTTTTTTATCCTTAAGCCAAACCATTATATGTATCGATGATCTTGAGAGGAAAGGTAATAAACTTGACATTAGAGATATTCTTGGGCTAGTTTCGTCATTAAAAGAACAAAAAAAATGCAAGATTATTTTACTTTTAAATGATAAAGAAGAAGGTCTTGAAGACTATAGAAGATATCTTGAAAAAGTTGTTGATGTTGAGCTATCTTTTTCTCCAAGTGCTGAGGAATGCGCTCAAATAGCTTATTCTAACGAGGTTGATTATCATTCAAAATTGAAAGAATTGACAATTAATCTAGGGATCAGAAATATAAGAATATTGAAGAAAATTGAGCGGTTAGTAAAGCTATCTTTGCCTATCATGAAAGGTTGTGAAACGGATACAGAAGATAAAATTTTACATTCTATTGTACTTTACTCATGGAGTTATTACTGTTCAAATTCTAATAGTGATATTCCTCCTTTAGACTTCATTATTAACATAGGATATGAATTATTTATTTCCAATAAAAAAGAAATTAGTGAAGAAGAAAAAAAATGGATAACTATTTTAACCAGATACAATTATCGGCTAACTAGTGATTTAGACATTACTCTTGCAAAAGCTGTCAAAACAGGGTTTTTCATTGAGTCTGAATTAAAAGAAAAAATTGATTTTGAAAATAAAAAAATTATAGCAGCTAAAGCTGAAAATTCTTTTTCAAGTGCTTGGGAACTCTATCATGACTCATTTGATAATAATACCAATGAAGTGATTAGTCGACTGTATGATAGTTTAAAAAATAATTGCAAACATATCACTCCTATGAATTTAAATGGAACAGTAACCTTGTTTAGAGAACTTGGTGAAAATAATAAAGCTTCCGAAATAATTGACATATACATTGAAAATAGAAAAGATGAAGTTGGTTTATTCAATTTAAGAGAGGCTAATGTTTCTGGTGATATTAAAGACAGAGAAATAATTGATAAATTTAACGAATGTTATAATAGGTCAGTTATAATAGAAAGTGCTGGGCAAGTATTAGCACGAATTGCTAATACTAATGGTTGGAATCCTGATGATGAAGTAATTCTTGTTAACACATCCGTTGATGATTATTACAATTTATTTAAATCTGAAAAAGGTGATCGCATGCGTTCATTTGTATTTAAATGCTTAAATTTTGATCTACCCTCAAATGCTAGTGAACAACAAAAGGAGATAACTAACAAAGCCGTTGAAGCCTTAAAGAAAATCGCAGCAGAAAGCGAGATCAATAAACTAAGAGTCCAAAAATTTGGGATAGATATATAAAAAATCATTCAAGAAGTTGAATTTACTTCTATTCAATCAGTTAGGCGACATTGATCTAAAGGAGAGCGGATCATCGCTAACTATCTCGAAATATATCCCTCTGAAATCTGGCCTAGTTGGTACTTTGATATGTACGGTCAGCTTATTGAGCGTAAGGTTCATAATGCACCAGTAGAATAATTGTTACTAATTTTGTGAACTAATTCGTAAAACAAATGAAACTTAATGCTAAGCCTTGAGGCTAAAAAGTAGTAGTCAGATTTAACTATTTTTAAAACTCATGGCTTTTTTATTTTATAAGTCTAATAAAGTCTTACAAAGTAAATAAAAAATATTAAAATTATAAAGTTAACTAAATTAGTTATGCAAAATAACCAAGGGGCAAAAAAAGGGGCATATAAACATGGTATTAAAAATAAATCATTATTATTCATTTTGTTAAACTTATTTACTATTCCTGCAGGGGGCGCCAAATGAACATCTCTTATAGTCTACTCAAATCCATTAACCACAGTAAAATTAATCAAATTGCTAAATTCCTCATCTATCGAAGTCTAGTAGTGTCTTTCTAAATCTCTACAATTTGTTGTATAGTTTTTTGTATAGAGTTTCCCTCTACAATTGTTCTATACAAGATTGGTGATTTATGAAGCTGACAGATTTGGCAATCAAACGAGCCAAACCAAAAGAAAAAGCCTATACACTGGCAGACGGCAATGGGCTATCTTTATTGGTTGATACCAATGGTTCCAAAGGCTGGCGATATCGTTATCAATTTGCGGGTAAAACCAAAATGATCTCATTAGGTGTTTATCCGGTAGTAACACTCACCGAAGCCAGAACCAAACGCGATGAGGCAAGAAAGCTGGTGGCTAACGGAATTAACCCTAGTGAAGTAAGAAAAATTGAAAAGATATCCGCAGCAAACCAAATAGAAAACACCTTTGAAAATATAACTCGTGAATGGTACGAAAAACGCGTAGACAGGTGGTCAGCTTCTTATGCTAAAGAAATGATGGAAACATTTGAAAAAGACGTTTTCCCATATATAGGCAATAAACCTATTGCTGAGATTAAGCCAATGGAACTTATGGCTGTTTTATCACGAATGAACGAGCGGAAAGCGACTGAAAAGCTCAGAAAAGTGCATCAGCGGTGTGGTGAGGTATGGCGATATGCAATAGTAACAGGGAGAGCTGAATATAATCCCGCCCCAGATTTAGTGTCTGCTTTTGCTCCACATAAAAAAGAACATTATTCATTTTTAACTGTTGATGAGATCCCTGAGTTCTATAAATCCTTAAATGCCTATACTGGTAGTTTCATCGTAAAAATGGGGATGCGATTACAAATGATAATTGGTGCCCGTCCCGGTGAATTACGTAAGGCTGAATGGTCAGAAATTGATTTCCAAAAATCCCAGTGGGAAATACCCACTGCAAAAATGAAAATGCGTCGCCCTCATATTGTTCCATTATCAAATCAGGCTATTGATATTTTAGAACAGCTACAGCCCATTACAGGACAAGGGAAATATGTTTTTCAGGGTAGGAATGATGCAAATAAACCTATGAGCGAAATGGCATTAAATTTATTAATTAACCCTAATTCTGTTTAAGCCATTGCTGAAATATCTTCTTCTGAGTAGAAAATTTTCAGTGATGGCTTCTTCTCTTTAAGGCTGTAAGCAATCAATCCCGTTAAAACAGT
>NZ_CAWQMW010000016.1:0-11273 GCF_963895965.1 Xenorhabdus sp. PB30.3
GAATATCACTAACCATTAGTAATGGTTGTTTCAATAATATCCTGCCAATATTTACTATATATTTTTTCATTACTTTGCACATCTATAGTATAATATTCTATATAAATCCATGCGTGATCGCCATTCTCATAGGAAGGAATCCCTTGTAGTAAGGTATAATCTACCGGGATTATTGTAGTACAATGCTTCCCTCCAGGTTTATCAGGTGTAAATGACAATTTTTTGTGTATAGTAGTAGGATTTTTAAAATTTTGAGAACCTGATTTAATATAGATGTTTGCATGAACATTTATACCTGTCTGTACCTGTGGGTAATCCGTATCGTTAGGATCATTACTTGCAACTATTTTCAAAAATAGACCGGCACTGGGATCTTTTGAACCATTATTAGCATAATTTGAAATATCATGATAATTAACACTTGACTCCTCTAATATTTCATGGATTTTAGAGCCATTGCTACTAAGAAGTGGATCATTTTTATAATCAACAAAACTATTAAAGACAGTGACTTTATTATATAACCGATTTACATTATTAGATGGAATTTTATCTCCACCACCTTTATAGGTAAAAGCTGTAGTACCAGAATATTGGATATTTCCGGCTTCCGAAGCAACAACATAATAAAGATATGATAATACGTCTTCATTGAACATGCTGTAAGGAATATCAAAATTATAATTCTGATTAGAATTAAGACCAGCTTCACTAAGAGATTTTATAGGTAAAACCAGCCCGTTTGGATCAGGTGCTCCATTATTACTTTTAGAAAAAAACAAAATTTTATCACTAGGGTTAAGATTACTATATGGCATAACTTCAGCTTCAAATGTATTCTGCCCATCTTTACCAATTACGATACTACCATAAGGACTTTGTATATTGGGTGGAAAAGGTGGTGGGTTTAAATTATATTCTGGTGGAGGTGTAATCATATATATTGCAGCTGTTCTAATATTTAAATCCCCAGTAGGACCCAACCCTGAAATATTACTTACTAATGTCAATGATGCCGGTGTATCTTTTTTTGGATATACGCGAAAACTTACATCCCCATTCACATCAGTGGTAAGGGATAAAGTAGGCCTGTTTCCATTCATATCCAGCGGGATAAGAGTTGGTGTTATACTACCACTCGGATCATTAGTAATAGATACCTTTCCATGATCCTCATTTATATCATTTGGTATAAGTGAGTAAACATTAAATGGCGTATATTTAAATGGATCACCGGTATTTTTATCAACAAGCTTAGTAGAGTACGAAATATAACTACCTAGAGTATTGCTAAATGGAGCATCTGTATCAGGGGTTATACATACACTCTGATTAGTCTTCAACTGCAAGCTATATTTCCCTAATTCTTTTGCTATATATGTAATAGTTTCGGTTTTAGGTGTAGCCCCAGGGTTTCCATATTTAATCACATAACTTAATTTGGTACCTGTTGATGTACTTAGCACTGTATCTTCAATAATGCAGTACACTTTTTTTGTATAAGTTGATTCTTGTCCTGTTAAATCTGAATCAGAAACGGGAACTATTTTCAATCCTTGTTGCCCTAATTTAGGGATCACAGTCATTTTAAAAAGATGTGATAAAGGTCCACTTGGTGACGTATATGTAATTTCCAACATAAAATTCTGACCAATAGCAACAGTAGCTTGATCTTGTACAGATATTTTTAAATTAGTATCCATGTTATAATCAACAATTAATTCTTTTTTCATAATCTTAGTCCCATATTATAAATAACTTAATGATTTTATAAAAATTTTCTTACACTTCCTCTAATCATTATAAAAAATAAAATATGGAGTGAATAATGAAAAATAGTTATCACTCAAAGGAATAATATCATCTTAATAATAAAAATAACTAAGCATCAAAATATTTCTTAAGATAATTATTTTGTAGATATGAATATTAATAATTTGCGTTTATCGCACCAGAAAAAGAACTACATATAATAAATATTTCAACTGGGTTTCCTAGACCATCATAATTAGGCACTATTTTATTATGATATGCATCATATACCAGAAAATCACCTTCTGAAGGCTGACTGTTACCACTGGCAGAGTCTTTTAGTACCTTAAATTTAGCAGACCCTTCTATAGCAATGCCTCCAAAATTGTGAAACAATCCCCATTTGAATGCATTTGGAAACTCCTTAGCAAGAACTATACCTGAACCTACAACCTGATTTTTAGTCGGTGAACGATAAGTATGACCCGCTATTGGTGAAGTTTCACATGAATGATTGTCATTTATTTTATATTGAGTAAGTCTAGTACTCAAAGTAAAGAGATATCTCCTAAAGCTTATTGTATAGGAGTAGCTATATTTCGCACCATTTTCTATCTTTGTAACATTAGCAATGATATTTGATTCTCCTGGGTAGCCAACCATCAATAATCTATTTTTATTATTAGGATCCTGATAAATAATAGGATTGGAGTTAGTACCATTCTGATATGCTTCATCAACAAAAGTAACATTATAATCTTTCGGAGGATCAGCCAATGGTTTGTTTTCATTTTTTCTAAGTTCGAAAACCAAACTATCGAAGTAAATGTATGGTCTTTTTGATATCTCAGCAGGGACAAATTTATTAACTTTCTCATCATATTGATTAATAACATATAATCCTACAGACTTTATTATTGCCTCAAAATCAACTTTTTCATCAGCAGACTTAGATAATTTTGTTCCATTTGAATCAGTCATGTATAGTTTCACACTAACATCATCAACACCCACGTTACTTTTTAACATTGCATATAACTGACCATCATTATTCGTTTTATATGAAACGATTTCAGGTATCGGAAATTCTGTTGTATTGATTTTTTCATGGTCACGCTCCCAATTCACATCACTAGCACTGAATTCGTAATTGGAAATTGGTTTGCCTGTTTCTTTATTCTTAATTGTTGCTTGGTATGCATATGCCTGATTTCCATCAGCAACCAGTGGATTAGAAGAGTCATAGCCTTTATGGAATTTACCATGTTTGTCCATAGTGCCAACAATAACACTCTCAATGTCAAATGGTGGCAATTTAAACTTAATAGATTCTACACACTGATTTTTTTTCTGATCTTCGGTGAGAAGAGGCGCTCCAACAGCTGTCAAACATACCGTAGCAACGGTATCAGGGGGAGTCTTTTCTTTATTACTGTTTAACTGCGCTTTTAACTCACCACCAGATACCTCGCTGACGTCTTCTGAAGGTTCTAGGGATAAATGATCATTTTGAGGCTCAACACTCCATTTAAATTTGAATTTGTCACCCGAATAGCCCGTTTTTCCATCAGCTCCTTTCACTTTAGCTGTAATAGAATATGGTTTTTCGCCCGGAACAACAGAGCCATTAGGATTATCTAACTTCACACTCTGAATTGTTGGCCACTTAAATTCTACTGGTGGTGCTTCCTCTGTATTTCCCCCCGTTGAGGCTGTAACAATCACATCTGATGCAGCAACTTCGCTTTTAAGTTTTATTGTAGCTATACCATCAACACCTATTACTGTTTTAACAGATTCAGCAGGAGGATTCGGACAGGTCCCATTTTCAGCAGGAGTCAGACAGACTCCATTGATATTTTTTTTCAACTTCCAAGTTACCGTCCCTTTCTCAGGGTTATCATCAGAATTAGTCACTTTTGCTGTATATTTACAGGTATCAAAAACTAATAATTCATTACTACAATCATGTGTCACAATAATATTTTCTAATTTGAAAGATACTGCCCGTGCGTCTACAGGAGCTAAGCCTTCAATAGCCAGTGAAACCATGACATCATCGACTTTCACTGTACTTGTTAATTTGGCCTGTAATTTCCCGGTTTCATCTGTTTCTACATCGCCTTTTGGGGCATCCAAAGTCAGTCCGGTTACAGGATTTTTTATATTCCATTTAACACCAGAGATTGTTGTTTTTTTCTGCAAATGATGATTTTCATTATCAACGAATTGTGCCGTATAAGTATAGAATTGCTTACCATCCGCCGTTATGGTTTTAGCGGGTGTGACGGTAATCTCTTTAATATGGTAGGGAAGGGGGGTGGTTTTGGCATCAAAAACCACTTTTCCCATAAATTTCCTAGGCTGACTATCCATCGCTACACAAACAGCAACTGCGCCAACGAATCCCGTGCTCATTAGTGTGACACGATCACGCTCTGCAATATGTCCATCATTCATTATATTTATTTGCTTGAATGAACTGTTGGGCTTGAATTTCAATTTATCTGTAATTTCTTTATTTTTACAGATATTATCGTCCAACGTTAATGATGCTGCTGAGGTCCCTATTGCTACCGCTGACGCTGATGCACCCACTGGTATCGCGAACCATTCAACATTATGGATGATTGCATTCTTAATCACGTTAGGATTGTTAGGGGTATCAGAAGTAATAATAGGATTAAAAGTATATCCTTGATCTCCTGAGGCCAATAGGGGGCCTGGAGGTGTGAAATTAGCGCCCTCTCCTTTTTTAATCTCAAAAGGTCTGACAATAACGTTCATTTGTTTAGGTTTTGTTTTTTGATCATTTTTTAATTCAGCAGATATATTGAGCGCATAACTATTATTTTTATTTTCACCCGATAAGTACTTAGGGAATTTAATATAAATTTCCCCAGAATTTAAATATATATCCCCTCCATTCTTTATAAATTCCTCTTTTGCATTTCCCTTTTCAATATTAATCTGTTGAATAGCTGTATTTGCAGATAACTCTTTCGTAATGTCATGTATTTCACGGCTATAACCCACAATAATTCCCGGTACAGAAAGCTCAGACTTCGGCACCTCCCGATGTTCAAGCACTATATTATTATTCCTTTCCACCAAATCATAACGGCTGCCTGCCAGTGTTCGCATTGATGCAACGTTATCCGGGGATAACTGTGCACTCAGTGGCACGCCAAATCTGAGATTAAAGTTTGTCAGAAATTGGGTTTCACTCTGCCCCCTCTCTCCTTGTTTATAGTCAACGCCCACTGTTATCAATGGAATTGGTGTATACGTCACGCCCATTTTTGCCAGACTTGGATTTTTTTGCTTGGTCTTTCGGTTAAATAACGTCACGTTATCGCCGAAGTATTGCTCATAAGAAAATTTGCCTCCCAGATTAGGGTAGGCAGATAGGAAGAATTCTCCGTTAATATCGTAGCCATTGGCGGGTCGTTCGTGATGCTCCTCGAAATTCCGCGAGATTTGCCAGTCACTTAAGCGGTAATAACCGTTGGTAGAAAATTTAATATAATCTCCCCAAAGCTCTCCTCCCAACCCTACCCGTCTGTTTTTACCCGTAATGTCATAGTCATAAAAAGTATTCAGGCCATACATCCAGTTCTGAGAAAAATAACGCCCTCCCAAACCGAGGTTAACTGTGTTCCGGCTATCTTTGTTACGGTAACCTAATTGGGAAAAAAAGAACCATGCAGCTTGATTATCATAAATAGGCAATAGCAGATCTACTGAGTTATTTTCAAGCCTGCCTTTTCTGTCAAAACCAAAGTTAATTTTTGCTGTACCAGATTGGGATAACCATTTTTGAGCTTCGGAAGAGATAGTGCTGTTAACTTTACCCAAAGCATAAGATTTGGCTTGTTCTGCTAATTCTGAAGAGGATGACGATAGAATATTCCCTGCCATCTGAATATTTCGTCCAATAGCATCTGCATGTTCATATTCTGATGTATTACTTGTATTTCCTGCTCCGTCTTTTTTATCGGTTTTTGGAGTTAGAAATTTTTTACTTGATTCAGTTACTTGGGTGTCTACATTATCTATCTTAGATGTTATTGTTTTTTCATGGTTTATATACCCTTCAGCAAACGCATTCATAATGGTAGAAGGGATAAGTAACGTATAAACGATCGTGAAAAAAACAATAATTTTACCAATATATGATGGCATATATAAGCACCCAAGTAGATGTTATTATTAGTTACCGTTTTTTGATACTAAATTACTAGAGTAAGACAGCTTACCCAATTTATATATTAGGAAATATTTTATACTCCTCCAATAACTTTTGGTTATCGGTTGATAATGAAAATTTATTGAACTGAGTTCATTAATTGACCAGATATTACTAATAAACAATCTGATTGTTAAAAAATAAAAACACAGGCGTCCTAAAACCTGTGTTTTTCATTAGCTCTTATCTTTAACCTTCTAACATACAAAATAATCGACCAAGATCAGTATTCAGACCATCCACCCTTTCTTCAACGTAATCATATAAAACAAATTTAGATGGACTTTCATTAGCTGCTAATACTTTTAACTTCGAACTCTTCATAGCATCATTATATAAAGGAAACATCCCAAAACCCGTAATCCCCATATCCTGATATTCACCCATCAAAGAAGTTTGATCATTGGATTTTGATAAGCCAATATCTTGTAAAGTTATTGACTTTGCGTGACGTCCCCAAGAATATGTTGGGTTCATCGTTTCGCACTTACCATTGCCAGAATCATCCTGTAACTGTACATAACCTTCATTAGGAACCTGAGGGCTAAAAACATATCTCTGAGGTTTAAATGTATGTTTATAAATATATTTGGCCTTTGTATCAGGCTCGGTTACTGTCGCTGTAACAATTGCTTCTTTAGATAAACTAAAATTCTCAACAGGGAAAGTAATATTTCCTGCATGATCTATTTCTACAAGATTAGACGTAGATTTATATTCGACATGTGCTCCAACGAGATGACCGGTCAGCTCTTCCGAATCTCCTTTTACCAATTTAATAACTAAGCCACTATAAACATTATAAGGTCTAGTTCTTTTTTCTTTATCAATCGTCTCCTCCACATTAAAGTGCATGCTATGACCATTAGGGGTGGTTATCATTAGCCCAGAATTTTGCGGCACCGCTTTAAAACTCACCGGTCTTTCGGCATTGATCTCATATAATTTCTTGTCATCATTGGTAAACTCCATTTTAACTCTGACATCATCCACTCCCACACTACTTACCAGTGAAGCAATTAAATATCCGTCACCATCTGTAGTGGTTTTCGTTTCTTTAAATTTCACATGCTCCGGTAATTTATTATTTACAATACTCCATGTTACATTCTCAAAACTATGATTACGCAACGGTTGAGCACTTTTTTCATCAAGAATTAAAGCCTTATAAGTATACGTATCCTTCCCATTTCCGGAAATAATTCCGTCAGGAGAGACTTTCATATTACCTTCGAATGGACCTCCTCCAGTAACCTTAACAGTCATTTCAGCTGTTCTGGAGAGCTTGCCATTCTCTAATTCCACCATTGCATGAATTGGGTAACTGTTTACACCTTTATCAAGATATCTTGGTAGTGTAACTCTAATGGAATTACCGCTACTAGGAAGTACTCCGCCATTTTTGTAGAACTCTTCTCCTGCACTCCATTTAACCAATTTAGCCGGCCTATTTGACTCCACGTTAGCTGTTACTGGTACCTCCTGAGCACCACGTCCCTGAATGATATTCGGTATGCTAATTTCCAGTCTTGGTTTTTCCCTATGATCCAACACAATGTTGTTATTCCTTTCCACCAAATCATAGCGGCTGCCTGCCAGTGTGCGCATTGATGCAACGCTATCCGGTGATAACTGAACACTCAGCGGGACACCAAATCTATAGTTTAAATTGGCCTGAAAGCGGGCATCACTGTGTTTGTTGCTGCCATGTCGGTAATCTATGCCCATCGTTATCAGAGGGATTGGTGTATAAGTTATGCCTACTTTGGCAAAGCCGGGGTTTTTCTGTTTGGTATCACGGTTAAACAGAGTCACGTTATCACCGAAGTATTTTTCGTAACCCAGTTTACTGCCGATGTGCGGATAAGCAGGCAAGAAGAACTCGCCATTGATATCAAAACCATTAGCAGGGCGCTCTTCCCAGTCTTTATCATCCCGTGACTGGTGCCATTTACTCAGGCGAATATAGGTATTGGCTGATAATTTAAGGTAATCAGCCCATGCTTCTGCCCCTAATCCCAGCCGGTTATTTTTTCCCGTAATATCCTGATCAAAGAAAGTATTAAAACCATACATCCAGCCCGAAGTGAAATAACGGCTGCCAAAACCGAGGTTAACCGTATTTCGGCTGTCTTTATTGCGATAACCCAACTGAGAAAAAACCAGCCAGTCTACTTTGTTATCATAAAGTGGAAATAACAGATCTAATGAACTGTTATGCAGTTTACCTTTTCTATCGAGAGATAAATTAACTCTGGCTGTACCAAGTTGTGACAACCATTCTTGTACCTCACTATTTATTACTCCGTTTACTCTTCCTAAAGCGTAGGATTTCGCCTGTTCTGTAAGTTGAGATGACGAGGATGATAATAAACCACCTATCGTCTGAATATTTTGTGCAATTACGCCAGCTTTATCTTTTTCTGTTACATCCAAATTATTTTCATCGCTCGCACTCGGAAAAAGTGGTTTTACTGTTAGGTTTTGATGATCTTCACTCACTGAAAATGTATTCATCGAGACAAACGGTAATAAAAAAGAAAAAATTAATATTAAAAATCGCAGGGATTTATTAACAAAAATAAACTTCATAGTTACGTTCCTCAAGAGAATGCAAAATTTCATCTGCACATTCACATTAAATTATCAGTTGAAATAAAAGCTTTTTGCACAATCAACATAAAGTAGGAAACTTTTTTATTATTAAGTAATGAAAGGTTTTTATCGGGCGATAAATAAAAGTAATCACTATACCCATCGTCATTGAAGATGCTTGATTTTTCATTCCTATCAGATCAAAATCGCGCCCATGAAAATTACCCTGACAGATGCCCAAAAAGAAGCGCTTGAATTGATGCACGATACGACTCGTGATGGGCGCATCCGTGACCGTATCAAAGCCATGCTTTTAGCCTCAGAAGGCTGGACTGCTCAGATGATTGCTCAGGCTTTGCGTATTCATGAAAGTACGGTGAGTCGCCATCTGAAGGACTACTTCTCTGAGGAAAAACTCGGCCCTGAAAATGGGGGCTCTGAAAGCCGTCTGTCTGCCGAGCAAACAACAGAGTGAATCGCGTATCTGACGGCAAATTTGATGCACACGACAGCTCAAATTGTTGCTTGGGTCGGGGCACGCTGGCAGGTCACGTTCTCTGTGGCCGGGATGACAAAATGGCTCCACCGTCAGGGATTCAACTACAAGAAGCCGGTGGGAACACCGCATAAATTCGATACGGATAAACAGCAACAGTTTATTGAGCGCTACAACGCGCTGAAAGCGGAATGTGGGCAAAATGAGCCGATTTTGTTTATTGATGCAGTGCATCCTACCCAATCTACAAAATTAAATGACGGCTGGATGAAGCGTGGAAGGAAGCAGGTTAAAGTGGTCGAAACCACCGGCAGCCGTACCCGCCTCAACATTATGGGCGCCCTCAATTTGCAACGGATTGAAGCGACGGTGATCCGTGACTATCCGACGATTAACGCGAAAAATGTCGTCCTGTTTTTCGGTGCCATCCGGGAAACGTATCCGCTTTCACAAAGAATTCATCTTATTCTGGATGGAGCGGGTTACCACCGTGCTGAAATAGTTCAATTTTTTGCCGAAGTCCTGAATATCAGGTTGCATTATCTGCCGCCTTGTATCTTAAATGTAGGTTAAAATAAATACGATTAGATTTGGTGCGGTGTATGCAGCCTGATACCGCCTAGGGTTCCTAGCCCGTCTGTAAGCGATTGGCGCATACACCCAGCCACTCATCTGAAACCCGAACAGTTGTCCGTATTCCATAACGTATTTGCAAGGAGGGGTAATAATGAGTCTGCCAAATCCACTCTGTGTGGGCATTGATGTTTCTAAAGCAACACTGGACATCGCTGCCAGTCATGAGTTTGCTCAGTTCACTGCAAGTAACGACTCTGATGGTTTTGATGCCATTCTTGCTGAGTTGAGAACGCATTCCGTTGCGCTGATTCTGATGGAGGCCACTGGCGGGCTTGAAGCCGCCGTGGCCTGCTCGCTTCAGGCAGAAAGTTTTGACGTTGCTGTTATTAACCCCAGACAGGCACGTGACTTTGCCCGGGCGATGGGATATCTGGCAAAAACTGACCGTATTGACGCCAGAGTACTCGCACAGATGGCGGAGGTCATTAATCGTCATCCGAAACGGGAACGTTTTATCCGGGCTCTGCCAGACGCTGAACGTCAGATTCTTGCGGCTATGGTAGTGCGCAGACGCCAGTTAATTACGATGTTGGTGGCTGAACGTAACCGGCTGTACCCTTCCCATCCGCAAAACAGAAAAAGCATTAATATCATTATCAAAGCGCTGGAAAGTGAACTTGCCCGAATCGATACAGACATGAACCAGCATCTCAAGAGCCACTTTAAAGCGCTTTCTGAACGGTTGAGCAGCGTTAAAGGTGTTGGCACTATGACGGTTGCCGCCTTGTTGGCTGAGGTTCCGGAACTGGGTCACCTCTCACGACGTGAAATCAGCGCACTTGTGGGTGTTGCGCCCGTAAACCGCGACTCGGGCACTATGCGTGGTCGGCGAACCATTTTTGGCGGCAGGGCTGGGGTAAGAACAGCACTGTACATGTCTGCGCTCGTGGCAGCCCGATTTAATCCAGTGATAAAGGCGTTTTACATGCGTCTGCTTGCCGCCGGAAAAGCCAAAAAAGTGGCGTTGGTTGCCTGTATGCGCAAGTTGCTGACTATCCTAAATACAATGCTCAGAAAGAACAAAGAATGGAATGCATCTTACCATCACGTTGCGCCATAATTTTTATGTTCAAGACAGTTGCTTACAGCCCTAACCTCAACCCGATTCAGCGATTATGGAAGTACGCGAATGAGCAGGTACGAAACAATGTCTATTTCCCAGATGCCAAAACGTTCCGTAAAACCCTTCATCATTTTTTTCATGTCACCTTACCCGAAAAAGGACAGGAATTAGCTACCCGGCTGACCGATAATTTCCAGACTTTAATTCCTGCATCTTCAAGTTAATTGCGTATATCATTTATTAGAAATACAATAAAAATACATAACCATGGTATTCATGATCGTTCAAAGTGAATAAAGCCAGTTAAGAAAAAATCAAAAAATGGTGACTATATTATTAAGTAATTATTATAAGAATTTATTTTCCAGACTCTACTTACCCTCACACAAGACAAATAACCAATTTATATGATAAATATAAATTTAGCTAAAATGCACCTGCTATTAACAGATGCATTTAAAATTCAAAAATCAGTTAATAAT
>NZ_CAWQMW010000017.1:0-11111 GCF_963895965.1 Xenorhabdus sp. PB30.3
TAATGTTTCCGTGAGTTATCAAATAAAAATTATTTTCAAAAATAAAGATGGATAAAATATTATCCGATATTTTATCCATTCTATTTATATTAGACATAAAATTGATAAGGTCAGTTTATTTTTCAGGAATTGAGAATGTTCTTATACTAACCAAAAAATGATAAATATTTTTAGCCAACTTTCACAATCAGCTTGCCGAAATTTCCTCCCTCTAAAAGGGAAATAAAGGCTTTCGGCGCATTTTCCAGACCACCGATAATATCCTCTCTATAATGAATTTTTCCTTTGGAAACCCATTCTTCCATATCACGGTGAAAATCCGAACGCTGACTGGAAAAATCAGATTGAATAAAACCTCGCACGGTAAGACTTTTTGTCAGTATGTCACGCATAAATAAGGGGACATAACCCGTACTTTCAGATGAAGTGTCATGATTATAGTGTGCAATCAGGCCACATACAGGGATACGTGCAAATTTATTTAAAAGGGGAAGCACAGCCTGAAAAACCTTTCCTCCGACATTTTCAAAATATATATCAATACCCTGAGGGCAGGCTGCTGCCAGTTTTTGAACGAAATCAGCTTCATGGTGATCAATCGCTGAATCAAACCCAAATTCATCCAGTAAAGCCCGGCATTTCTTTGCACCACCTGCAATACCAACAACCCGCGCTCCTTTGATTTTTGCAATTTGACCGACAGCAGAACCAACCGGGCCTGTAGCGGCGGCAACGACAAGAGTTTCTCCCTTCATGGGTTTTCCAATAGTTAACAGCCCTGAATATGCAGTAAAACCGGGCATTCCAAGTATGCCTAATGCCGTTGTTAAAGGAGCAATTGTAGGATCAAGCTTGCGTAAACTCGTATCCTGAGCGGTGGCGAATTCCTGCCAACCGGAATAGGAAAGCACCATATCACCCGTTTTAAAATCAGCACTGCGACTTTCTATTACTTCACCGACCGTTGCACCTTCCATGATAGAACCAATTTTTGTTGGTTCAGCATATGATTTTGCCGCACTCATTCGGCCCCGCATATAAGGATCAAGTGAAAGATAATGCAATTTTAAAAGTACTTGCCCCTCAGAAGGTGAGGGGATACTCGATTCTTCAAGACTAAAATTACTTTCAACAGGTGTGCCTTCTGGCCTTGATGCAAGAACAATTTGCCGATTCAGTCTTTTACTCATGGTAATGACTCCTTCAGTCGTTCAACATGTTAATCAACCAGTCTGCCTCTGATGTGAGCATAATGCATTTTTCTTAAATGTATGTACTGCTGTGAAAGAAGATAGCGAAAGAAAAAACTCACTGCCAGCCATCACCAGCAGTGAGTTTATTGATTTAAATAATTTTTATTGACTAAAATTTCCAGTTGGCATTGAAGAATACGCCGTTATCTTTGTGACCACGTGATAAGACACCGTTGTATCCCACTGATAATTTGGTATTTTCATTAATGCTCAGGGACGTGCCGGCTTTGATGACTGCCGCATCACGGGCAGCGGAGACACTGTTGACCGTAAATGACACATCGCTGTTGCTGAAACTTAATTGACTGTCACGTTCAGCATTACCGAACTGATGTTGCCAGCCTAATTCGCCATACATGCCGACAGTCAGCTGATCCTGTGTCTGCCAGTTCTGGTTCACACGTAAACCTAATGTCGAGAGGGTGGCATTCTTCGATTGTTTTTTACCGGTCAGGGCAGCGGCACCGCCTTTTTCATTGATGCCATCGTTGCGGAAATTAACATGGGACAGGTTGGCGAAAGGCTCCAGATTCAGCCAGCCCGGGTTGATCCCGTAAGCGGCTTCCGCAAATAACTGCCCGGTTTGCGCACCGTATTTAGCTTTCAGATTGTCCGATTGACTGCCGAAGGCTACTGAACGCTCGGTATCAAACCGGTGCCAGCTGTAAGCGATACCCGTGCGCAAGGCCAGAGCATCCAGCTGTTTGCTGCCATAAAATGCCAGATGGAAGTTATCACTGCCTGCGGAAGTATTATCACCGCCACGCAGGGAAGAGCGGGTGAAACCGGTAGCCATACCGAGACGCAGGTCATTGGCTACTTCCCGATCAGCCCCCAGAAATACGCCGTAGTTAGACATGCGATAACCGTTAGCTTCACTGTTACTGTTGGTGCGTTGCCAGTTACTGCTGATCTGCGCCCAGACCCCGTTTTGGTCAGCTTTGATATCCTGACTGGCCAATCCGGTGTCAGCCTGACGCAGACGGGTATTCAGGGTATCGCGCAGATAACGGCTGCCATTGATTTGTGCAGATGCAATATCGGCGTGGATCTGGCCGGAAGATAATTGCTGGAAGGCTTTGCCCGCCTGTGATCCCGTATCCGACATTAGAATGCTTTCATAAACCGGATGGCCCAGATGCAATTTTTCCGCCGCATTGGCGATGGCGCGCTCATTGGCGGTTTTAGTTACACTGGCAAATGGGGTGGTGTTACGATTGATATCTAACATGACGCGTTCAGGCTGGTAACTCAGTTGAGTCCCAATGAACAGGTAGTCAGGTGAAGCGGCAGTAAACTGACCATTGATACCTTTGTGGGCCTGTAGAATATTGTATTGCTGACCCAGCAGGCTGCGGACTTCGGGTTTTGAGAGCAGGTTGTTGCTGTTTTCTAACTTAACTTCAACCTCGCCACCTTTTAATGTAGCTAAGCCGTCGGCATAAATACGGTCACTCAACCCAGAAGTATTTCTGGCGACTTCAACCAGATAATGTGAGTCTTTCTCGAAAGTCACATCGTTGTTAACTTTCAGTGTGCCGATTAAATCAGTATTCATGGGGCCCACATTACCGGGGGCAATATAGGAGCCGCTCTGAGCGGTGAGTGAACCAATCGTACCGTTTCCGCTCAGTGTGGCACCCTTATGTACCGTCACCTTAGAAGTGATGCCGCCACTGACCTGTAACTGGCCCTGTTCAACTAGGGTAGGACCTTGATAAGTACTGTTTTTACCGGTCAGTTCCAGCATGCCTTTACCGGTTTTGGTTAATCCGCCATGACCGGAGATATCATTACTCCAGTAGTCGTAGGTACATTCGATGCTGTCGCAGACGCGTTCTACCGTTGTGCCTGCTTCTACTTTTTCCCCCATACCGACGATATTGGCGACAAACTGCGTATCGGTATAGGAATCCTCAATATAAAATTCAGCGGGAATATCGTCCTTCGTGATAAACATTTTCGGGCCGTCAATGGCATCTTTCAGGTTGAGCATGCCCCAGCCGGAAAGTTCATGGATCCTTTTGCCTTCTTTATTAATAATGGTGGCTGTAGTTTTGAGGACATCAGAAATTTGTCCCGCCGTCATATAAGGGAAACGTTGCATCAGGACAGCGGCGGCTCCGACGACATGAGGCGCTGCCATAGATGTACCCGTCTTGAAACCATAGGAAGAGTCAATTTCAAGCTCCCCTCGATTCAGGGCACCTTCGTTTATTGCACCACCTGATTTTGGAACGAATTCACCGGTGCTACTGTAAACTAGGGTGCCCGGCGCAGATAAACAATAGCTGGCGGTATATCCACAACGAGTAGATGACAGAGCCAGCTCCTTGTCCTGTGTTATGTTGGCGACACTGAGATAGTTTTTCAAAACGTCGGGGAAGAAAAATGGTATGCCTGCATCTATCCAGGTAACGTTATAGTTATTAGCATTTCCGGCAGAACGAACAACTAATTTATGATGGCGGGCAGCACGTAATAAACCTGCTGTACCGGAGAGTTCATCGTATATCTCAGGGATTGGTGAACGGCTTAAATGATCCAATATTCCTTTAATCGGTTCCATTTCGTTAATAACATGAGCTAATGTCACCTGCTTATATTTTACTGTCCCATTCGGCCAGCGTCTGGGGTTGCCCCGTTTATCTACTTCATAGCCAGGCCTAACGCCCCAACTATTATTGATAACCCGAACATTACTTTGGATCATCGCTTCTGTGCGATTATGATAATTACCCAAAAATTTTGCAGTAACCAAGTCGGCATCAAATGCGACTCCATGCATCTCCTTGCCGTCCCGGTTTGCGACAATAGTACCGGCGACATGGTTACCGTGGTTGCCGAAAGAGATATTGCCAGATTTATCGTCATTATATTTATAGCTCACAATGTCTTCCGGGCTTAATATTTTAAGCTTATTTGCGAACTCAGCATGAGGCGTTACCGCTTGATCCAGCACCCCGACAGTGATCCCTTTTCCGGTATAACCACGGGCATAAGCATAATGCGCACCAATAGCCGTCAATCCCCACTGGCGTTTAAATTCTTCTGATAACCAGCTATCCGGCGAATTTAGCTGACCTTTTTCTTGATACCCGTTATCCGCGATGGAGGCGGGCGCAGGTAAAAGCCCACACAATAATGTTATCCACAAAACAATAGGTTTTACTGAGTTGTTTTTTTTCATAGTGATAAGCCTGTTTTTCATATAATGGATTTATACACAAAGAAAAACTCACTGCTTGCCAGCAGTGAGTGGGATTGTTTATTGACTAAAATTTCCAGTTGGCATTTAAGAATACGCCGTTATCTTTGTGACCACGTGATAAGACTCCGTTGTAGCCCACTGATAATTTGGTATTTTCATTAATACTCAGGGACGTGCCGGCTTTCATGACTGCCGCATCGCGGGCAGCGGAGACACTGTTGACCGTAAATGACACATCGCTGTTGCTGAAACTCAATTGACTGTCGCGTGCGACATTACCGAACTGATGTTGCCAGCCTAACTCACCATACATGCCGACCGTCAGTTGATCCTGCGTCTGCCAGTTCTGGTTCACACGCAAACCTAATGTCGAGAGGGTGGCATTCTTCGATTGTTTTTTACCGGTCAGGGCAGCGGCACCGCCTTTTTCATTGATGCCATCGTTGCGGAAATTAACATGGGACAGGTTGGCGAAAGGCTCCAGATTCAGCCAGCCCGGGTTGATCCCGTAAGCGGCTTCCGCAAATAACTGCCCGGTTTGCGCACCGTATTTGGCTTTCAGATTGTCCGATTGACTGCCGAAGGCTACTGAACGCTCGGTATCAAACCGGTGCCAGCTATAGGCTACGCCGGTACGCAAGGCCAGAGCATCCAGCTGTTTGCTGCCATAAAATGCCAGATGGAAGTTATCACTGCCTGCGGAAGTATTATCACCGCCACGCAAGGAAGAGCGGGTGAAACCGGTAGCCATACCGAGACGCAGGTCATTGGCTACTTCACGGTCTGCGCCCAGAAATACGCCGTAGTTAGACATGCGATAACCGTTGGCTTCACTGTTGCTGTTGGTGCGTTGCCAGTTACTGCTGATCTGTGCCCAGACCCCGTTTTGGTCAGCTTTGATATCCTGACTGGCCAATCCGGTGTCAGCCTGACGCAGACGGGTATTCAAAGTATCACGAAGGTAACGGCTGCCATTAATTTGTGCAGACGCGATATCGGCATGGATCTGGCCGGAAGATAATTGCTGGAAGGCCTTGCCCGCCTGTGGCGCCGTATCCGACATCAAAATACTTTCATAAACCGGATGGCCCAGATGCAATTTCTCCGCCGCGTTGGCGATGGCGCGCTCATTGGCGGTTTTTGTCACACTGGCAAATGGGGTGGCGTTACGATTGATATCTAACATGACGCGATTAGGCTGGTAGTTCAGTTGAGTGCCAATGAACAGGTAGTCAGGTGAAGCGGCAGTAAACTGACCATTGATACCTTTGTGGGCCTGTAGGATATTGTATTGCTGACCCAGCAGGCTGCGAACTTCAGGTTTTGAGAGCAGGTTGTTGCTGTTTTCTAACTTAACTTCAACCTCGCCACCTTTTAATGTAGCTAAACCGTCGGCATAAATACGGTCACTCAACCCAGAAGTATTTCTGGCGACTTCAACCAGATAATGTGAGTCTTTCTCGAAAGTCACATCGTTGTTAACTTTTAGTGTGCCGATTAAATCAGTATTCATGGGACCCACATTACCGGGGGCAATGTAAGAGCCGCTTTTAGCGGTGAGTGAACCAATCGTACCGTTTCCGCTCAGTGTGGCACCCTCATGTACCGTCACCTTAGAAGTGATGCCGCCACTGATCTGTAACTGACCCTGGTCAACGATTGTCGGGCCTTGATAGGTGCTGTTTTTACCAGTCAGTTCCAGCATCCCTTTACCGGTTTTGGTTAATCCGCCATGACCGGATATATCATTACTCCAGTAGTCATAGGTACATTCGATGCTGTCGCAGACGCGTTCTACCGTTGTGCCTGCTTCTACTTTTTCCCCCATGCCGACGATATTGGCGACAAACTGCGTATCGGTATAGGAATCCTTAATGTAAAATTCAGCGGGAATATCGTCCTTCGTGATAAACATTTTCGGGCCATCAATGGCATCTTTCAGGTTAAGCATTCCCCAGCCATAGAGTTTATCAATGCCTTTTTCACCCAAATCTGTCGCCGTAGTTTTGAGAACATCAGAAATTTGTTCCGCAGTCATATAAGGAAAGCGTTGCATCAGGACAGCCGCGGCTCCGGCAACGTGCGGTGCTGCCATAGATGTACCCGTCTTGAAACCATAGGAAGAGTCAATATCAAAATTCCCTTCATTCAGGTAATTTTCATTTATGTGAGTACCTGTTTTTGAAATAAATTTACCGGTACTACTGTAAATATCTGTGCCGGGTGCAGATAAGCAATAGCTGGCGGTATATCCACAACTGGTTGATGACAGCGCCAGCCCCTTTTCCTGAGTCAGGTTGGCGACACTGAGATAGTTTTTCAGGACGTCAGGAAAGAAAAGCGGCATACCCGCATCTATCCAGGTAATGTTATAGTTATTGGAATTTCCTGCCGCAAAAACCACGAGTTTTCCGTGGCGTGCTGCACGTAATAAACCTGCTGTAGCGGAGTTATCGTCGAATGTTTCAGGGATTGGTGAACGGCTTAACTGATCCAGTGTATTTCGAATTGACTCTCCATGTTTCTTGACTTCGTCCATCGTAACTTGAACATAATCCCACGTACCATCTGGTCGCCTTATCGGTCTACCGTTTTCATCCCGATTACGTTCAGGAGGGACTCCCCAACTATTGTTAATAATCCGGGCGTTACTCTGGATCATCGCTTCTGTGCGATTCTGATAGCTGCCTAAAAATTTTGCAGTAACCAGGTCGGCATCAAATGCGACTCCATGCATCTCTTCGCCGTCCCGGTTTGCCGCAATAGTGCCGGCGACATGGTTACCATGATTGCCGAACAGAATTAAAAGTCCATTAAAAAGCTCGTCAAAATTGACCTGATCTTCCGGGCTTAATCTTCTCAGTTTGTTTGCGAATTCAGCATGAGGCGTTACGGCTTGATCCAGCACCCCGACAGTGATCCCTTTCCCGGTATAGCCACGGGCGTAGGCATAATGCGCACCAATGGCCGATAATCCCCATTGACGTTTAAATTCTTCTGATAACCAGCTATCCGGCGAATTTAACTGTCCCTTTTCTTGATACCCGTTATCCGCGGTGGCAACAGTAGCAGGTAAAAGCCCACACAATAATGTTATCCACAAGACAATAGGTTTTAAGGAATTATTCTTTTTCATAGTGGTAAGTCCGTTTTTCATATAATGAATTTATACACTTCGCCTTTCAAACTGCCTCTTTGTTGGCTGCGCTCACTCACCCCGGTCACATAGTTATCTATGCTCCCGGGGATTCACTCCCTTGCCGTCGCGACGCACCTTGAAATTCATTGTGTATAGTGAATTCTTTCGGGTGATTATTTGATGAATAACCACTCAAAAATCTTTAAACATGAATAAAGAAAAAAACTCACTGCTGGTGGGCAGTGAGTTGGGATTTTTTATTGACTAAAATTTCCAGTTGGCATTGAAGAATACGCCGTTATCTTTGTGACCACGTGATAAGACACCGTTGTATCCTACTGATAATTTGGTATTTTCATTAATGCTCAGGGACGTACCGGCTTTAATGACTGCCGCATCACGCGCAGCGGAGACACTGTTAACCGTAAATGACACATCGCTGTTGCTGAAACTTAATTGACTGTCACGTTCAGCATTACCGAACTGATGCTGCCAGCCTAATTCACCATACATGCCGACCGTCAGTTGATCCTGCGTCTGCCAGTTCTGGTTCACACGCAAACCTAATGTTGAGAGTGTGGCATTCTTCGATTGTTTTTTACCGGTCAGGGCCGCGGCCCCGCCTTTTTCATTGATGCCATCGTTGCGGAAATTAACATGGGACAGGTTGGCGAAAGGCTCCAGATTCAGCCAGCCCGGGTTGATCCCGTAAGCGGCTTCCGCAAATAACTGCCCGGTTTGCGCACCGTATTTAGCTTTCAGATTGTCCGATTGACTGCCGAAGGCTACTGAACGCTCGGTATCAAACCGGTGCCAGCTGTAAGCGATACCCGTGCGCAAGGCCAGAGCATCCAGCTGTTTGCTGCCATAAAATGCCAGATGGAAGTTATCACTGCCTGCGGAAGTATTATCACCGCCACGCAGGGAAGAGCGGGTGAAACCGGTAGCCATACCGAGACGCAGGTCATTGGCTACTTCCCGATCAGCCCCCAGAAATACGCCGTAGTTAGACATGCGATAACCGTTGGCTTCACTGTTACTATTGGTGCGTTGCCAGTTACTGCTGATCTGCGCCCAGACCCCGTTTTGGTCAGCCTTGATATCCTGACTGGCCAATCCGGTATCAGCCTGACGCAGACGGGTATTCAAAGTATCACGAAGGTAACGGCTGCCATTAATTTGTGCAGACGCGATATCGGCGTGGATCTGGCCGGAAGATAATTGCTGGAAGGCCTTGCCCGCCTGTGATCCCGTATCCGACATCAGAATGCTTTCATAAACCGGATGGCCCAGATGCAATTTCTCCGCCGCATTGGCGATGGCGCGTTCATTGGCGGTTTTTGTCACACTGGCAAATGGGGTGGCGTTACGATTGATATCTAACATGACGCTATTCGGCTGATAGTTCAATTGAGCGCCAATGAACAGATACTCAGGTAACTCAAGTGAATAATTAGGTAAAACGGCAGTAAACTGACCCTTGATGCCTTTTTTGGCCTGTAGGATATTGTATTGCTGACCCAGCAGGCTGCGGACTTCAGGTTTTGAAAGCAGGTTGCTGCTGTTTTCTAACCTAACTTCAACCTCGCCACCTTTTAATGTAGCTAAGCCGTCGGAATAAATATGGTCACTCAACCCAGAAGTATTTCTGGCGACTTCAACCAGGTAATGTGAGTCTTTCTCGAAAGTCACATCGTTGTTAACTTTCAGTGTCCCGATTACATCAGTATTCATGGGGCCCACATTACCGGGAGCAATGTAAGAGCCGCTTTTAGCGATGAGTGAACCGACAGCCCCGTTTCCGCTCAGTGTGGCACCCTTATGTACTGTCACCTCAGAAGTGATACCGCCACTGATCTGTAACTGACCCTGATCAACGATTGTCGGGCCTTGATAGGTGCTGTTTTTACCGGTCAGTTCCAACATGCCTTTACCGGTTTTGGTTAATCCGCCATGACCGGAGATATCATTACTCCAGTAGTCATAGGTACATTCGATGCTGTCGCAGACGCGTTCTACCGTTGTGCCTGCTTCTACTTTTTCCCCCATACCGACGATATTGGCGACAAACTGCGTATCGGTATAGGAATCCTCAATATAAAATTCAGCGGGAATATCGTCCTTCGTGATAAACATTTTCGGGCCGTCAATGGCATCTTTCAGGTTGAGCATGCCCCAGCCGGAAAGTTCATGGATCCTTTTGCCTTCTTTATTAATAATGGTCGCTGTAGTTTTGAGGACATCAGAAATTTGAGCTGCTGTCATATAAGGGAAACGTTGCATCAGGACAGCCGCAGCTCCGACGACATGTGGTGCAGCCATGGATGTACCAGTGTAGGTATCATAGGAAGAGTCAATCTCAAGCTCTCCTCTATTCAGGGCACCTTCGTCTATTTTCTTTCCTGTTTTTGAAACAAACTTACCGGTACTACTGTAAATTTTGGTGCCCGGTGCAGATAAGCAATAGCTGGCGGTATACCCACAACTGGTTGATGACAGAGCCAGCTCCTTGTCCTGCGTTATGTTGGCGACACTGAGATAGTTTTTCAGGACGTCAGGAAAGAAATATGGCATACCCGCATGCAACCAGGTAACGTTATAGTTGTTGGCATTTCCTGCCGCAAAAACAACTAATTTGTCATGTCGCGCAGCACGTAATAAGCCCGCTGTTCTGGTTGTGTAATCATCTAATTCAGGAATTTCTGAGCGGCTTAGACGATCCAATTTTTCTCTAAGATCATTATTATTAACATATTTACGGACATCCTCCAGAGTGGTTTTAACATAGTCCCATGTACCATCTGGTCGCCTTATCGGATTGCCGTTTATATCCCGTCTTATCTGAGGGCGAACCCCCCAACTGTTATTGATAACCCTGGCATTACTTTGGATCATCGCTTCTGTTCGGTTGAATTCATTTTGTAAATATTTACCGGTGATCAAGCCAGCATCAAATGCAACTCCATGCATCCCTGTACCGTCCCGGTTTGCCGCAATAGTGCCGGCGACATGGTTACCATGAGCGCCGAACTCAATGATATCTGTCCAAATATCTTCGTCAAAATTGACTGGATCTTCCGGGCTTAATCTTCTCAGTTTGTTTGCAAATTCAGGATGGGGGGTTACTGCTTCATCCAGCACTCCGACATTGATCCCTTTCCCGGTATATCCACGGGCATAGGCATAATGTGCACCAATAGTAGTTAACCCCCACTGGCGTTTAAACTCTTCTGATAACCAGCTATCAGGTGAATTTAACTGCCCCTGTTCTTGATAACCGCTATCAGCGATGGCAGCAGTAGCAGGTAAAAGTCCACACAATAATGTCACCCACAAAACAATAGGTTTTACGGAATTGTTTTTTCTCATAGAAATAGGCCTATTTTCCATATAGTGGGGCATTCCGATTTATTTTTAATAAATAATCAGAAGCCGCTTATAATAAAAAGGTTATTTTTTTGTTTATATAACTGGCAGCCAAACCCCATCCCACAATAAATGATTATTG
>NZ_CAWQMW010000018.1:0-10965 GCF_963895965.1 Xenorhabdus sp. PB30.3
CATAATATCTGGTATCATACATATAAATTAATGTTAAAATTCAAAACAAGGTTATAATTAAATTCAAAAATAATAATTTCATACGGAGATTATTTAATTAACAAAATTACAACATTAGTTTTCAAAAACACAACACACATCACAATTATCATGTAGTATTAGCTCATATCTCCGTGATCAGAGATATGAGCAATCATTTTATTAGATCCATATTTAGTGTTTAATCACATACATATCTTTTGTCAGATAATAACCTCGTGGATCAACATAAACACCACCAAGATAAGGTTTAATCATTTTATGATTTACAGCCGAATATATAGGAATAATTGGTGTATCCTCAGTAATAATATCTAGTGCCTTTTGATAACCCGCTTTATCATTTGTTTTCCCTGATTCCATAACTATTTCATCAAATTGTTTATTTGAATAATATGATGAATTTTGTGTGTGGTCTGTAGTGAATATATTGAAATATGTCATCGGGCTATCATAGTCTGCAATCCAGCCATATCTGACAAGATCATATTTACCCTGATATTTATTATCGAGCACTACTTTCCATTCCTGATTTTGTAGAGTTGCCTCAATACCCAGATTTTTTTTCCACATTGAGCTGAGGGCAATAGCCACTTTCTTATGAGCTTCAAGCGTGTTATACAACAGAGTAAATTTAAGTGGATTGTTCTGGTTAAATCCGGCTTCCTTTAATAATGCTCTGGCTTTTTCAACCCGCTGTTCCTGCGTCCAATCAGCAAAATCCGGTTGTTTAAAATCAAAACCGCCAATACCGGGAGGTAGGAAAGTATAAATAGGCTTTTGCCCCTGCCCTAACACTTTATCAGCGATAACATCTCTGTCTATTGCCAGATTTAATGCCTGCCTGACCCGAATATCAGTAAATGGTGCTTTTCCGTTATTAATTTCATAATAATAAGCTCCCAGTCTGGGAGAAACATGCACTTGTTCCGGATATTTTTGCTTTAATGATGCAAACGAATCCTGGGGAATTGTCAGAGTAATATCAATTTCACCCGCCAGATAACGGTTCAAATCAGATTTAGCTGACTCTAAAGCAAGGTATGTGACTTTATTAATAACAACATTTTTATTATCCCAATAATAGAGGTTTCTAATACCCACTATTTTTTCATTAACTATCCACTCAGATAATCTAAATGCACCGCTACTAACAAAGTGTTCAGGCTGTATCCATTTATCACCATATTTTCTGACCACTTTTTCGCTGACAGGAACCATGACAGGATGAGCCAGTCTCTGTATAAAATCCCCGATAGGTTTATCTAACTTCACTTCGAACGTATAATTATCCAGTGCTTTTATGCCTAATTCATTGGCACTCTTTGTGCCTTTAAGCACATCTTTAGCATTCATTACCGCAGCATCAATAAGATAGTTTCCATAAGGTGAGCCAACGGCCGGATCAAGTAAACGTTGCCAGCTAAAAACCACATCATGGGCAGTGATAGAAGAACCATCAGACCATTTAGCATCCTGTCTTAAACGAAAGACCCAATTTTGATTATCCTGAGTTTCCCAGCTAGTTGCTAATAAGGGAGCAATATTACCTTGTTTGTCGGTATACACCAGATTATCGAAAAAATCATAAATAATATTAAAATCGGTATCACTTTCAACTTTATGTACATCCAATGAAACAGGCTCACTACCATTATTACGTACCACTTCCTGCTTTTCCGCCAATTGTGTTCCGGGTGGAATAATGACCGCATGGGATACAGTGACTACACCGGCCAATATTATTGCAGACAGACAGGATAATTGTTTTATGGCTCTATTTTTAATATTTTTTATTTTCATTGTTTTAATCCTGCAAATGGGATGAGAGCCTATTAAGACTCTCTATCTGTTTATTAATGTTTTATGACATAAAGATCTTTCGTTGAAATATATTCCATGGGAGTAGGGTGAAAACCACCAATATAAGGTTTTACCATCTTATTACTCACGTAGTAATAAATAGGAATAACAGGTGTATCATTGGTTATGATATCCATTGCATTTTGATAATGTTTTATGTCGTTAGTTTCCCCTGATTTAAGGACCATTTGATCAAAATCACTATTTTCATAGAGTTGGATATTATTACTATTGCCTGTTACGAAAATATCCAGAAATGACATCGGGCTATTATAATCTGCTATCCATGCATACCTGACTATATCAAATTTACCCTGATGCATATTATCCAGCATGACTTTCCATTCCTGATTTTGCAGTACAGCATTCACATCAAGATTTTTTTTCCACATTGAACTGACTGCTATAGCTATTTTTTTATGAGTTTCTCTTGTGTTATAAAGCAAATCAATTTTTAGTGGATTATTTTTATTGAATCCGGCTTCGTTTAATAATTCCCTGGCTTTTTTAATCCGCTGTTCTTGTGTCCATCCTGCATATTCAGGCGGAGTTATATTTAACCCACCAATATTAGGCGGAAGGACATTATAAGCCGGTAATTGCCCCTGCCCCAAAACCTTATCGGCAATAACATCTCTGTCAATGGCTAAGCTTAATGCCAACCTGACCCTGACATCATTGAATGGTGGTTTCTTGTTATTAAAAGCATAATAATAAGTGGATAGCATAGGAGTAATATGCATCTGATCGGGAATTTCTTTTTTTAATGATGCAAAGGCATCTAATGCGATTGTTTTAGTTATATCAATTTCACCTGCAAGATAACGGTTCAGATCGGCTTTTTCAGATACGATGGTGACATAAGTCACTTTATTAATGACTGTGTTTTTATCATCCCAATATTGAGGATTTCTGACCCCAACGACCTTCTCATTCACTGTCCACTCAGACAGTTTAAAAGCACCGCTACCAACGAATGTTTCTGGCTGCGTCCACCTATCACCATATTTATTGACTGTTTTTTCACTAATAGGAACCATAACCGGATGAGTTAACATTTGTAAAAAATACGCGACTGGCTTATCCAATTTCACTTCCAATGTAGAATCATCCAGCGCTTTTACCCCAAGCTCTTCGCCTTTTTTCTTACCCAGTAATACATCATTCGCATTTGTCACATGAGCGGTTGCAAGATAACTACCATAAGGAGAACCCATTGTCGGCTCAAGTAAACGCCGCCAGCTGAATACGACATCATGAGCGGTAATTGGTGTACCATCTGACCATTTAATACCTTTTCTTAAATGGAAAACCCATGTCTGGTTATCCTTGGTTTCCCAACGCTCTGCCAGTCTGGGTTCGATATTACCTTTCTTGTCGGTGTAAACCAGACCATCAAACAAATCATGAATGATATCTAACTCAGTATTACTTTCTACTTTATGTACATCTAATGAAGCAGGAAATGAGCCATTATTACGCACGATTTCCTGTTTTTCTGCCAACTCTGTGCCGGGTGGCACAACAGCCGCCTGAGCAGAAAAACTAATACTGCCTAATACAATTGCTACTGAACAGGTTAATACTTTCGATGTTGTGTTTTTTATCATTCCAGCAATTATTTTCTGCATCGTTTGTTTACCCCTATTATTATATTTTTACTTTCTTTACGTTAACGATTTTAATTAGATCTTTAATTTAGAAATAGCCTGTCATAAGCAGGCTATCTCCATTTAAAATCAATGTTTAATAATATAAAGATCTTTTGTCATAATATGTCCCAATGGGCTGATAAACAGGCCACCGACATAGGGCTTAACTAGCTTAACACGAACATAATAATAAACTGGGATGGCTGGTGAATCATGAGTAAGAATATCAAGTGCTTTTTGATAAATCGCTTGATCATTAGATTCATCTGCCTTTAGTACTAACTCATCAAATTTCGGATTATTGTATTTCGTTATATTATTTGTATTTCCTGTCATGAATATTTCCAGAAAGGTAAATGGACTATTATAATCTGCCTGCCAGCCATACCTGCCAACTTCAAAGTTTCCCTGATACAACGATTCAGTCTGTGATTTCGTTTCCTGATTTTCCAAAATAGCATCAACTCCGAGGTTCTTTTTCCACATCGAACTGGCAGCAATAGCAATTCTCTTATGACCATCAGAGGTATTATATAAAAGTTTAAATTTCAGTGGATTAACTTCATTAAAACCCGCTTCATTTAATAACGCTTTGGCTTTTTCAACGCGTTGTTCCTGAGTCCAAGAAGCATAATCAGGTTGTTTTAAATCCATTCCTCCACTACCCTCAGACACAACATAGTAAGCGGGCCTTTGTCCTTGTCCTAATACCTTTCCAGCAATTACATCCCTATCTAGGGCTAAGGTCAATGCCTGCCTGACCCGCACATCATTAAATGGCGGCTTTTGCGTATTGAAAAGATAATAATAAACACTCATTATCGGTTTAATATGGAATTGATCACCCAATTCTTTTTGTAATTTAGAAAAGAAATCTGCTGGTCCACCATTTGATATATCAATTTCCCCTGCCATATAACGATTAAGATCCGCCTTATGATCAGATATTGGCAAGTAAGTGACTTTGTTAATTATGGTATTTTTATTATCCCAATAATGAGGGTTTCTGACACCAACAATTTTCTCATTCACAACCCACTCAGAAAGTGTAAAAGGCCCGTTACTGACAAAGAATTGTGGTTGTGTCCATTTGTTACCATATTTTGTAACAACCTTTTCATTAAGTGGAGACATAACCGCATGTGCCAACATTTGCAAAAGGCCTGCTTTTGGCTTTTCCAGTGTGACTTCTAAGGTTGTATCATTCAGAGCCTTAATGCCAAGCTCTTCCGGTTTTTTCTTACCGGATAATACAGCCTGTGCATTGATAACATTAGCCTGAACCAGATAACTACCATAAGGAGAAACAGTATCCGGTGTCACCAACCGCCGCCAAGTGAACACCACATCATGGGCAGTTACCGGCGAACCATCTGACCACTTAGCCTCTTTTCTTAAATAAAAAAACCACGTTTTATTATCTTTAGTTTCCCAACGTTCGGCTAAAGCAGGGATAATTTTTTCTTCTTTGTCGGTATCCACTAAACGTTCAAAAAGATCCACTAAAATATCAAATTCACTACTCCCATCAGATTTATGTGGATCCAAAGAAGCGGGTTCGGCAAAATTATTGCGGGTGATTTCTTGTTTTTCGGCTAATTGTGTACCGGCAGGAACTACGGCTGCGTAAGAATATGTGGTACTTCCCAGTATAAGACTTACAAAACAGGTTAATACTCTGGCAATTTTATTTTTTATTAGCCTCGCCATCATTTTTTGCATATTAGCGCTCTCCATAACTGTTTTTATTATTTATTCAATATCTCATTTATTATTACTACCTTAATTATTATTACGTTATAAATATTACGATTATAAGTAATATATTCACTTAATTTGAAAAGATTAAAAATATAAGTGCAATGCATAACAATTAGCATTGCACTTATTATTTAAAACAGCCGAAAGATTACAGTACCTGTTTGCTGGTGATTTTATCTACAGTAATTTTTTGTATTTACAATCACCATCACATTATTGGCTACTTATATCCGTGATCCTGTCTTTTTTCGGGTAAGCAATCGGTGATTTCTCGGCAAAATATTTCACCACCGCATCCACATCAGGAACACTGTATACCGGATCGGTGCCTTCTTTAAATACAGAGAAATTACTGCCTCCGGTTGCCAGATATTCGTTAGCCGCTACACGGTATTTGGCTTTCATATCAACTGGCTTGCCATTAATCTTCATAGAGCTGGCGATCACTCGCTGGCCTGCCGGTTTTGAGCTATCCCACAAATATTCAAGAGTATAGGATACCGCCATCACACTTGGGCGCGTGCGATCCCACTGTTGTTCCAACGCGCGCTTGATCTGTTCACCGGTCAGTGTCTTAGTCACCATCACATTAGAGAACGGCTGCACGGTGTAAATCGCGTTATATGTGACATCCCCTGCATCCATTGGCGCACGGATACCGCCATTATTTACAAAAGCAATCACGGCACCGCCACTCTCTTTTGCCGTAGTGGCATACAGGTGTGCATCTGCGATCACTTTACCCAACGCAGATTCACCACCGGATGTCGGTTTCTTATTCAGATCACTTTCCAGTTTCCCGATCACGCGATTTGCCAGAGGCGTCGCTATTTTTTCGTAAGAAGATAATAGTTCCGTCACTTTCGGGTCTTTGCCATATTTATAGTTATCAACCCAAATATTTTTCGCTTTGAAATCGACAACATCTCTGGTGGTTTTATCCAGTTTCAGATCCAGCTTAGTAAGCAAGGCGCCATTAGCCTGAGCAGAAGTGACCGACTTACCATTAATCACGCAGTTATAAGCCTGATGTGTATGGCCGCTGATCACGAAATCCACTTCTTTATCCAACTGATTGACAATATCGATGATTTTTCCGGTTATGCCATTACAGGCATTAACATCAACACCACCAGCGTCACGTCTTTGCATTGCACCTTCATGGATCAGTATCCCAATGGCTTTTACACCCTTTTTCTGCAATTCTGGTACCAGTGCATTGATAGTTTTAACTTCATTGGAAAAGCTCAGACCTGCCGTTCCCTGAGGCGTTACAATTGCCGGTGTGCCTTCCAGTGTCAGGCCAATAAAGGCCACCGGAATCCCTTCAAATTCTTTAATGACATATTCCGGGAATAAGGTTTTACCTGTTTCATCAACTGTGACGTTAGCCGACAGATACTGAAACCCAGCGCCTTTAAATGGTGCTGGCCCCTGACAACCTGTTACCGGATGACAGCCACCATTCTGTTTACGCAACAGCTCAGTTTTACCTTTATCAAATTCGTGATTCCCCACCGAAGTGGCTTCCAGACCAGCAAGGGTCAGAGCTTCAATACTGGGTTCATCGTGGAACATTGAGGAGAGCAACGGACTGGCACCAATTAAATCACCTGCAGCAACCACGATATTATTCGGGTTATCCTGTTTCAGCTCTTTAATCAGCGTTGCCATATGTTCAATACCGCCGGACTGATTTTTAGGTGCCTTCAACGCGCCATGAAAATCATTCAGACCCAGAACTCGTACATCCACGATATTTGATGATTCATTAGCTGGCTTGGTTGCACACCCTGCCAGCAATGCTGCGCCAATCACAATCGGAAGTAATTTATATTTATAATTCATCTCATTATCTCTTTAAATCAGCTATCAAAATGTAATCGTCATCCTTCAGATTGCAGCTCTTGGGCTGCAATCTGAAATTTATAGGAAGTACAATTAAGCGTTATTTTTTATCGGTCAGATCAATTTGATAAATGGCAAACCCGACATCGTCATTTTTCAGGTATTTCACCGGATATTGGGCATGTTCTTTAATAAATTTCGCTGCTTTTTCTGATGGTGAAGTTTCAAAACGGATATCCAGTTGCTTATCTGTTTTGATTGGCAGGAATGACCAGTTATTTTCTGCCTGTGTCGATACCACACCCTGCTCTTTGGTTGTTCTGGAAATATAAGCTGCCAGAACGGAGCGGTTTTCATCCGGTGAGGCAAATGCGATATGATCTTCTCCGGTTCCGGCAAATTTACCGCCGTAACCACGGTAGTTATTGGTGGCAATCAGGAAGGCGGCTTTTGGATCAATAGGTTTACCCTGATAGGTAACATCCTTAATACGGTTCGCATCTTTATTGATCAGCTGGCAATCCGTATCGTATTTCGCGGGTTGAGTCAGATCTATCTTATAGTTGACGCCACTAATAGTATCGAAATTATAAGTACGGAAACCATCCCAGTTCAGTAATTCCTGTGGCTTGGTCGAGTTCGGATCGATCTGGTTATACATACCCACTGAGCATTCCAGCCATTCAGTAACATCAGCACCACTCGCTTTGACTACAACCAGCGTGTTCGGGTAGAGATACAAGTCTGCGGCATTACGGAATGTCAGATCGCCTTTTTCTACTTCAACGAAATCAGCAGGAGCATTTTTACGTCCACCCGCTTTGAATGGTGCAGCAGCCCCCAGAACCGGTAAATCAGCCAGATCAGGATCGCCTTTGATAAAGCGTTTGGTGTAATCAACCTGCGCATCATTGACGATCTGAACCGTCGGATCACTCTGGATCAGGGCGAGGTAACTGTACATATTGGCAGAGGCTTTACCAATGTGCTTACCGACAAAATCGCGGGTTCCCTGATTAGCTTTATCGATAATCGCCGCCAGCTTGTCATCACGCTCAACCAGTGCTTTCTTATGGGCTTTATCGTAGATCGGGCGCGCTTCTGCTTTAGCAGATTCCACTTTCCACTCACCACCGTCGTTATTGATAACCATATCAACAACGCCCAGATGATCTCCCCATTGGCCCGGCATTACAGCAGGAATACCATTAACTGTGCCGTTAGCAACATCGACACCTTTAATTCCGGCATATTCTTTATTTGGGAAAACGCCGTGAGAATGACCGAACATAATGGCATTGATGCCGGGAACTTCGCTCAGGTAGTAAACCGAGTTTTCCGCCATCGCTTTATAGGGTTCCTGCGAGAAGCCGGAGTGCGGAATGGCAATAATCAGATCTGCACCTGCTTTTTTCATTTCAGGTACAAATTTTTTCGCCGTTTCGGTGATATCGTTGACAACAACTTTGCCATCCAGATTCGCTTTATCCCAGATACTGATCTGTGGCGGCACAAAACCGATATAACCGATCTTAATCGTGTGCTCTTTGCCTTCCCGATCTTTAACCGGAGTATCGACAATAATATAAGGGGTAAAGTAGTTTTTACCGGTTTTGGCATCCATAATATTGGCGTTGACATAAGGGAACTCAGCTCCCGCTATCGCCTGTTTCAGGTAATCCAGACCAAAGTTGAACTCATGGTTACCGAAGTTACCTACGGTATAACCCATGGTGTTCATAAGCTGGTGAGCCGGGTGAACTTCACCCTGTTTCAGCCCTTTAGCCGCCATATAATCTGCCATCGGACTACCCTGAATCAGGTCACCGTTATCAACCAGAATGGCATTGGTCACTTCAGATTTGGCTGCTTTAATCAGGCTTGCAGTACGAACCAGACCAAACTGTTCGGTCGGTTTATCCTTAAAGTAATCGAAATCCATCAGGTTGCTATGAACATCTGATGTTTCCATAATCCGTATATCAACGGTCGCTGCATTGACATTAAATGCCACCAACATTGCCAGTGCTGAAATTTTCAACCCATGCTTCAACATGTTATACCCCTTTGTAGAGAGGAGAACCGGTAAAAGTTCTCCCATAACATTTTTCTTAAAAAGAATTTATTCACTTAAAAGAACAAACGTGCGCCGGTTTCCAGAATGGTCTGTTTTTTATCTCTGTAAACCGGGTTGTCACTGCGGGCATCATCGTATGCCGCTTCAACAAACAGACGTATGCTATTGTACTGAGAAACTGAAAAACGTTTATCTAAACCAACGGTGTAAGTCTGTTTTTTATAGTTGAATGTGTTGGAATCACCGTCACGCAGGTAATAACCTGCATACATGCCGCTTTCAATTTTATCCCAGTGCCATTTCGCACCCAGGCCATACAGGTTTGCTTTCCAGTTTCCTTTGACGGAATTGGAACTGAGTTTACTGTTTCCGCCTTCCTGATAAATCATGCCTGAGTTGCGGGAACGTGCCTGTCCGTAATCCACACCAACAGAGAATTCACGTCCGGGGAAGTAATATTCCATACCAAAAGCCAGTAAACTGTCTTGCGGAGAGACGTCAGAAACTTTACGCTCGCCACCCGCTATTTTTCGGTGTGCTTCTCCCGTTGCCGCGGAGTAACCAGCATCAAATTTCAGGCCAAACTTTGATTCATAGAAACCAACAACAGAATAGGCGTGGCGCAAATCACCATGCTGGCGATCTTTATCTGAACCGGATTTACCACTGTAAGTGGCAGCAAGCTTAAAGCCTTCATAACTGTTGGTCTGAATAAAAATTGTTTGCGGTAGGCGGGTCACGAAATTGTTTTTACCCACCCCGTCATTACTGTAGCCTGTTGCACGGCTGAGAACATCACTGAAATAAAATACGCCTGTGTTGCCATAGCCGTAGCTGGATTTTTTTACCCAATCAATAGGAATATAAGTCCGGCCTAATTGAATCTGGCCATAATCACGATGGGATGCGCCGATATAACCAAGACGATTGTACATTTCAAAACTGGTTTTAGAGTTATCGCTATTTGATCTTTGAGTATCTGAACCCCATTCCATTTTACCAAATACGCGAATATCTCTGGTTAATTGATGACTACCACCAATACCAATGCGGCTGCCATCATCGCGAATATTGATATCACGATCCTGACTGGTGGTTTTTGCCTTCAGACGAAACTGCCCAATCAAATCGACTTTAGTTCCCTTGTCATTGTAAACCGTAACGGCACCAGCGCTGCCAGAAATAACCAATAATCCAATTAATGCAGCCAATGGCTTCATGCTTTTCATAATAAGACACCCACAAAGATTAATTTTTAGGTAATACGTCCCGCTATCACGAACTGTGCGCAATATATTCAGGGCAATAAAAACCCGTCACTATTTTCGTGAAAATAAAAGACGCGTTTAAAAAATGACAGAACCAGTATTATTGATTATTATTTCTAATGAAATTTCCTCGTTAGAATATTTATAACATGCCATATTGAACCAGCAATAAGATTAAAAAATGAAAGTGAAAAATAAAAAAACAGGAGAATTAAATCTCCAATCTCATGTTGTACTATATTGATGTATTACGTTCGTGTGCTGTATTCATCCCATTACACGTATTTATAATAACTAAAGAAAACAATGTTTTTCGTGAAGGGGTGCACACTAATTAAAACAGGTTAGAAAAAATTTACACTAATGTGTGAAATGAATCATAAAAAAACCTTTTATCGTTTAAATATCATCATCACAGACTATTTTTGCTGCAGCACAAAAAATATATTCTTTATAT
>NZ_CAWQMW010000019.1:0-10902 GCF_963895965.1 Xenorhabdus sp. PB30.3
ATATATTATCATTAATTTTTTTCATGCTCATATTTCAATTATTTAAACAGTTAGATACAAGTAAAATACCGTTAAAATGATGTATGATCTATCCTAAAAATTTTATTGTTAATAAAATGTTATTTATATGAAAATATCGAATAAAGTCTATTGAGTTCTGTTTTCATGGAAGGTGATCAATAAATTCATCAATATGTTTGATACTAAAATTAAATGAGAAAAAATGAAATAAACACTCATTCAATGTGAAGTGAGTTTACAATAAATAATATTTATTGAGTTATATTCTCTGATGTAAATAATAGTTTATTTTATTCATCGGCTTACTCGGCGATATTGCTGGATAAACATTAAATTCTAGGCGGTTTTCTTTTTTACTGGTTGTATAAGAGGCGGAATCGAAAATTACTCTAACATTGCATGCTAAATAAGCTCAGACTGTATTGATCTGTCAGGGCTAAGTATTGTGGGCAGGAAAAATCGCTAAATCAGTCGGTTGGTAGCTGGCGATAAAATGGGCATAGAGCGAGCAATTGTATGGATAACCTCATTACCACTGGAACAGGTTGAAATTCAGCTCATCGAGAAATTATCGCGTCTTAACGTCACTTTTTGGTGTACCGATCATTTCAAGGCTTACAATGTATTGCCCATAGATAAGTCCCTCATTGGAAAAATCTTCACACAGCGTATTGAACGTGAAAATCTCACCTTCTGAAACCGAATTAACAGACTGAATTGTAAAATATTGAGTTATTCAAAATCCATAGAAATGCATGACAAAGTCATCGGGTCTTTTATCGAAAGAGAATATTATATTTAAGATAAATCAATAAATTGAATTCGTGACCGATTTTAGAATTACATTACTTAATAGTTTAATAACAATATTTATTGCAGCGTAATTCAATAAAATAATGTGAAATTATACGACCACTTTTAATTAATATTTAGAAAGGCATTGACTGGAATCATCAATTTAATAGTTCAATAAATTTAGAGTATTTAAAGTGAACTTTTGCATTTATCATACAACTGATTTTTAGTTCGAATTTATTTTATTGCCTGCAAATCAGAACGCAAATTCATGCGCATGATTTTAGGTAATCCGCTTTAATTATATGAGGAGACTATATGCAAGCAGCAGGAATTCAGGCGATTGCCGTATATTTGCCTGATGAGGTGCGTACAAATGATTGGTGGTGTGAAGATATACCTCAAGAGCAGTCAATAACAGTAGCGGGATCACGTGGCGTATCCGGTCGTCGTAAAATTAACCCCTATGATGCCGCGATGGAACGTTATCTGGACGATCCTTTTTTCGGTAGTGTCGAGCGCCGAATAGCAGCAACTAACGAAGGAAGTGTGGAGCTCGGCGTTAAAGCCGCACATCGTGTACTGGGTGCTGCGGGTGTTTCTCCGGCAGAGGTAGATTGTCTGATTTCAGTGTCAATGTTTCCGGATCGGATTGGCTCAGGTGATGCCGGGTATCTTGCTCAGTTACTTGGAACTGGCGGCGGTGCTTTTAACATAGAAGCAACCTGTGGTGGTTCCATGACAGCATTATTGACGGCCTGTGCCTGGGTGCAAGCAGGGTTAAAAGAACGAGTTTTAGTCATAACAACATCCAGACTATCGCGGGCGATCGAACCTGACGATGTCACCCTGCGTTTATGCGGAGATGCTTCGGCAGCATTTTTGGTCGGGCCGGTAGAAGCCGGTTCTGGTTTACTGGGCGCTGAATCTTTGCATACGGGAAAAACCTGTGGCACCTGGTTGCTTGATGCAGTCGAGGATACCTCTGGAACAACCCCCCTCAGGCAAAAAATCCGCTTGCGTGTAGATCCCTCTATCTCCCACGTATTACGGGCCACAGCTGAAGAGTATCTCGTACAGACAACAAAGGGTGCTCTGGCAAAAGCCGGGCTTGAATTGAAAGATATTGACTTTGTCGTTGTGAATACTCCGACAGCCTGGCACGCAGAGTTTTCGGCCAGTGCATTAGGAGTAGAACTTAACCGTGTGGTAAATACTTTCCCACAGGTTGCTAATATCGGGCCGGTGTTGATGCCATTCAATGCATATACAGCCGCTGCTGCCGGTGACATTAAACCCGGTGATACTGTACTTCTGTACGGGTTTGGTGGTCAGGCAGAAGCTTCAGCAGCCATACTCCGCTGGCCTGACGTTATTCTGGCCCCTTCATGCAAAAAGATGAGCCTGCTATAAACCCACTGTGAACATTTTTAATCCATTACATTAATTACTGACTGATAGAGAAAGTTATTATGACTAATACCTTGACTAAAATCCGGGCTTTTATTATCGACGATATCCTAAAAGGAAATGACCTTGATATTACTGATGATCTGAATTTAGGAGAATCAGGGATACTTTCATCCTTGGCAATGATGCGTCTGGTTTCATTCATTGAAGATGAATTTAATATTATCGTTGGTGTCAGTGATCCAAGAATACGTTTTACGACTATTCGTGAAATATCACGCTATGTCGTTGAAAAATCAGTGGGTGATAATTCATCAGAAGCAGACAAGCAATGATAGCGACAGTATTAAAGGAACAAACTGGATCTTCAGTCGATCTGGCTAAGTACTTAGATGATTCTGTCTTACTATATCCCGAAGCTTGTGCAGTCATTGGTTCTGACGATTCAACAATGAGTTATAAGCAGCTTTCCGATGCTGCGGATCAAGTTGCGACTTTTCTTGACCAAAAAGACGTTGTGATGGGTGATCGTGTTGGTATTTTTATGCACAAGAAACCACAAACCCTTGCTGCCATTTTTGGTGTACTCCGTTTAGGTGCTGTCTACGTACCCGCCGATGTGAATAGCTCCGCTTTGCGGGCATTCGCTGTATTTGATAATTGTCAAGTTCGTTGCATTCTGACTGATCCCGAGTCCGCAGCATACCTGATACAAGTTGCCCCTGACTTTCAATCTCAGATCATTGTGATACAGGAAGTTGGAGAAAAAACAAGCGGGGAATTACAGGTACGGGATATTTTATCTATAGAAAAACGATCCACGGAAAAAAGTGAAAAAGAGCTTAATTATCCGCGCGGTACACCTGATGCGGATCACCCTGCCTACATACTGTACACATCCGGTTCTTCTGGTATCCCGAAAGGTGTAGTCATAAGCCATCGTAACTCAGTTAGTTTCGTTGAATGGGCTTCAGATTTCTTCCGGGTGACGGCAAAAGATCAAATATCCAGTCACGCCCCATTTCATTTTGACCTGTCAATTTTCGACATTTATGTCTCTGTGAAGAATGGAGCCTGCATTCATCTGATTGATACTGATCTTGCTGCAAGCCCACGCCATCTGGCTTCATTTATTGCCCGCAGAGAAATTACCATCTGGTATTCTGCTCCTGCAATTTTAGGTATTTTGGCTGAGCAGTGTCAAAAAGGTCATATCCCTAACCAGTTACGCCTCGTACTATTTGCAGGAGAGGTTTTCCCAATTACCAAATTACGTAAGTTGATGCAGTTGTGGCCTGAAGCCGATTATTTCAACTTGTATGGTCCCACAGAAACTAATGTATGTACTGTCTACCAAGTACCTGTCCCTATTCCGGAAAATCGTCTGGAGCCATTATCCATTGGCAGTCCTTGTACTCATTGTGAAACGATTGTTGTCAATGAACATCTTCAGCCTGTGCCGGAAAGTGAATCAGGTCAGTTATGTGTTTCAGGAGATGCTGTTTTTGCTGGTTATTGGAACGATCAGGAGAGAACCGCTCAGCGTATCTTTTACCTTAACGGCAAATATTGGTACAACACAGGAGATGTGGTTCGCTCCTCAGCAGAAGGTTACATTTTCATGGGGCGTCGCGATCGCATGATTAAGCGCCATGGATACCGGATAGAACTGGATGAGATTGAGTCATGCCTGATAACTCACCCTAAACTCTCTGACAGTGCAGTTATCAGCACAGAGATTGATGGAGAAGTGGCAATCACTGCTTTTCTGGTGTCTTATGATCCCCTGCTATCATTGACAGAGCTGAGTCAGTATTGTCATAAAAGGCTTGCACGATACATGCTCCCTGACTATTTCAGTTACCTGCCTGAACTTCCACGTACTTCTACGGGTAAAACTAACTATCAATTTCTGAAACAACAATTTTTGGAGCAACGAAACCATGACAAATCAACTGGATGAAAAACGGTTATTATTGCGTGATAAAGCCGAACGTTTTGCTCATGAGCAATTGAAGACAGATATCTCAGCCTCTGATCGTAACGGGACGTTTTTCCAGAAAGGTTGGCAAAAATGCGCAGATTTCGGGTTACTTAAAATGTCCATACCGGAAGAATATGGTGGTGAAGGGGCCTCATTATCTGATCTTCTGTCTATCATGGAAGGCCTGGGATACGGTTGCGAAGATATGGGGCTATTGTTTTCACTCAACGCTCATCTGTGGACAGTGACGATGCAACTTGCTATCCACGGTACGCCGGCCCAACGTTCTCGTTTCTTACCTGGTCTATTAAATGGAACATTAATCGGTGCTAATGGCTCGACAGAAGATGAAGCCGGTTCCGACGTTTTCTCCATGCGCACTCACGCAGTAAGAAGTGGTGATTGTTATATTCTTAATGGAGTGAAAACTTATATCACAAATGCTCCTATTGCTGACCTTTATGTTATCTATGCCACAATTGATCCCACACTCGGCCCTTTAGGTATCACCGCCTTTCTTGTCGAATCATCCACACCAGGTATAGAGGTTAGTCAGCCGCTGGAAAAAATGGGGTTACGTACCGCACAAATGGGGCGAGTTATACTCAAGGATTGCCGTATCCCCGCGGATGCCATATTAGGGCGGGAAGGACGGGGTATTAAGATCTTTGAAAGTGCCATGGAGTATGAGCGTGGATGTATTCTCGCTACAGCCTTGGGAGCAATGCGCCGCAGCCTTGACGAATGCATCACCCATGCACGCACACGGAAACAGTTTGGGCAGCCCATTGGGAAAAATCAGGCTATATCGCATCGTATCGCAGACATGAAGGTTAATCTGGATGCTGCACGTGAACTTGTCTATCGGGTGGGACGCTTAAAAGACGCAGGGAAAGATGCCACGATGGAAGCGGCTTGTGCAAAATTGTTCGTGTCTGAAACGTACACACAGTTATCAATGGATGCATTACGGATCTACGGAGCAAAGGGTTATCTTGCTGACAGTCATGCCGAAAGAGAATTACGCAACTCCATTGCATCCGTCATTTATTCAGGGACATCGGATATTCAGCGTAATATCATCGCCAATGGACTTGGCTTATAACTTTCATAACGACAATGTTCAGAGAAAGTATTTTTTGAGATGTTGTCGTTAGAATGAAATTGGACAAAAACTTCTTAATCATTAAAGCCAATATAGAAAGAAAATTCTGGAATAACATTATTTAATAGTTTAATAACAATATTTATTGCAGCGCAATCTAATAAAATCATGTGAAATTACACGCCAAATTTTAATTGGTGTTTAGAGGGGGCGGAATTATCAATTAAATAGCAAGGCTAAAGGAACGCATTTTGGTCGCCATCTTAATGAAGGAGAATATATGGCTGAAAGAATAAAGTTTAATCCACGTTCTAAAAAATTCCAGAATAATCCCTATGATATTTATAGACAATTAAGGATAAATGAACCTGTCAGCAAAGTGGGTGGTAATTGGCTGATAACAAAGCACAATGACATAAAAGACTTATTGCTTAATAAAAATATTCAAGCAATAGGCGCATTTCATACTTATGAAAAATATATCCGAGACAGACAAAGCTCATTACCTGAAAATGTCCGGAGTATGCTGAATAATGTCCTTCTTCTTCAGGAAGGAGAATCTCACCGGATGCATAAGAAAGCAATGATGCCTCTCGTGACTGGAATATATATGAAGGAACTGGAAACCATTATTGAGCAGGAGGTGAATATTATTCTGAATAATATTGCCGGCCGGAATAATATTGAAATAATGAGTGATATAGCGACTAAATTCTGGCAGAAAATATTTTCACATTGGTTGAATCTTAATGATGATCAACTGGATTTTTTCGTTGAAGCTCAGAAGAAAGTACGTCCTTTGCTTGAAGCGCCAGGCATACTCTCTTTTGACGAATTTAATGACGGGATTGAATTCCTGCATCGTGCCTCAGTATTGTGTGATGCAATGCTGGATGAAGGGCAGCAGCTAAAAAATTCTCTTTTTTACAGGGCACTTTTAAGCGGCTATGGAAATAATCACGATGAGGTTAAGAGAAACATTTTTGCGGATATCATTAATATTCTTGTTGCCACCAGTGAAACCAACGAATCGCTGACAGGCAGTTTTTTTCTGGAGCTGGCCTGTGATAACGGGTTACAAAACCGACTTCGTCGAGAACCGCAAAAAATTAAGTTGGCTATAAACGAAACCATGCGTTTGCACTCACCAGTACAGATCACCAGAAGAATGGCGACCCATTCCTGCCGGGTTGGTGACAGTGAGATTGCAGCAGGTGATATCCTTCTGCTTTGTCTGGGATCTGCAAACCGGGATGAGGATGCTTTTTTTAATGCTGACAGATTTGATATAGACCGCAGTAATGTAACCAGACACATTGGTTTCAGTACTGGGCTACACAACTGTCTTGGGCAACAATTGGCCATCAGGCAAATGGATATCCTGTGTCACGCTTTTTTGCAGCGGTTTCCCTCCTTTACTGTCAGTTCACCAGTGGTGTGGCAGACCGAAAACTTGGTTCTGAGAAGTCTCAAAACATTAAACATTAAGTTTGAACAGACTTTAATTATTTAATAAATAAAGGAGATAACGTAGTGGGTTTTAATCTGCGGGTTTACTACAGTGATACAGATGCCGAGGGTGTTGTATATCATGGGGCATATGTTAACTTTTATGACCGCGCCAGAACTGAGTTTTTTCGCTCACTCGGCATTGAATCCGGAAATTTAGCTGACAGAAACTGTGTTTTTGCTGTCAGGAAAATCGGCCTCGAATATCTTTCTCCGTCTTTCCTTGATGATTTACTTCACATAAAAACAGTGATAACTGGAATGGGAAAAACACGCCTGAAGATAGAGCAGTCCATCAGTAACCGTTGTGGAGAAGTCATTAACCAGTGTGAGGTTGTATTGTTTTTTGTTGATCTTCAGAAAAAGAAAATAACTGCAATACCATCTGATATTTTTGACAGGTTAATTCAGTCTGAAAAAAGTGATTAATTAAGGGGGTAATTATTGATCCATAATTAAATAGTCACTTTAAGTAACCACTTAACGGTGGTTGCTGTTCCGTTTCTCCCTAATCCTTTGTTATTGAAAATTTAAAATGTCACTCTGTTCTCCAAAATAGAAATTACTTTTTACTTCAGAATAAGGGTAGGGAGAACTCTTACCTTCGAGTGAATTGGATTTCTGAAATCAAATGAAGGAAGCGTCCCTACACCAATATCAATTCCTTGCTCTCTCGTTTTTTCTAAGAATGGACCATAAGCAGCACCCAGTGCACCATCAATGTGGAGCCAGTAGCCATTTCGAGGACTTTTGACAACTTTGCCATTTTCCAGTGTAATTTGAAGGGTTCTATCCTTAAGACCGTATTTTTCAAGTATGGGGAGCAGCAAATCAATTGCGCCACTGACATCATCAAGTGCACCCTTAAAGGTTGTGCCATAGTTGAAATTTACCACTATAGGGAAACCACGTGACGCAAAAAACTCTACTAATAAGCTCAGTGCATATAAACTTCCCTCGGTGCTTCCCATTGACAAGACATAGCCCCAATAGCCCTCTCCCGGTGTGGCGCTATCACGGTCAGGAGCATTCCAAAGTTTAGCAAAATAATCTAATACCGCGCATTCAAAAACCTTTGAGTTAAGCCTAAAATCACCAGCCACAAACGGATCACCAACATTGTTTAACTGAATATACCAATCACCATTGAATACACGACTCCTTCTCCTTGAAATCCCGAAATTCCCCCATACACTTAAATTGAAACAAAACAGTTCGTATCGATTTGTATCAGTACTGTTCAATATGTTGGGTGGCTTTACCAAAATGGCATCGTAGTTCCAACAATTGAGGAGATGTAAGGATGTCAACCCGAACATTGCATCGGTACCCACTACTTATCAGTGTACTTTTAGCATTAACAGGCCTTACGGTTGTAGGTCAGATTTACATTCCGATTCCGATCCTTACGGAGATAACCCAGCATTTTAACAACAATAAAAACATGGCTGGGTGGGTGAGCAGCGCTTTCAGCATCGGTTATTCGGCAGGTTTTTTATTGTCAGGCCCACTTTCAGACCGCTTTGGTCGTAGATTGGTCATGCTAACCGGTTTTATCTTTTTTCTGTTATTCACCGTATTAGTCGGATTTTGCTCTAGTTTTAGCCAGTTATTGACACTCCGGGTATTACAGGGATTTGCTGCTTCCTGTTATCCGCCCATTATACTGGCATACCTGAATGAGAACCTGTCTTCTACGCTGAAATCGAGAGCAATATCGTTTATGTCGTTGGGTTTTTTAACAGCGAGCATTGTTGCCCAGCTTTATGCTATAAAATTCAGTCATTATGGTTTTAATACTATCGAGCTTGTGCTGGTCCCTATTTATTTTGGATCAATTATTTTGATTTATTTTGTTGTTCACAGGGATAAGGAAAACAATCAAGTAGAAGAGAATCACAAAACAACATTGTTTGATATTTATAGGAAAATACCGGGAATATTGTTTGAGAAAAACTTAAAGTGGTTGTATCTCAGTACACTATGCACGTTATCAGCTTTAGTTGCTTTTTATATCATGATGGACGAAAGTTACGGCGAAAAATTTGCCATAATGGGTATAGAACCTTTCACCACGAGGCTGATTGTTTTACCCGTGATGTTTCTTTCTCTGCTTGCACCCTGGATAATACAAAAAATAGGTGCGATATCGCTTGTCCGGTGGAGCTTTTTAATTGCAGCAGCAGGATTAATATTGTCCTCGGTTACTGTTTATTTTGGAAGCGCCTGGGGATTACTTTTCTCCAGTGTTATTTTTATTGGTGGACGTGCATTCAGTGTCCCTTCTCTGGTTGGCGTAATTGCTGTTCTGGCAGAACAACAATATAGAGGAACAGCCATATCACTCTATACATTTGTACTATTTGTTGGAGCAAGTATAGGACCACTTATTGCTCACTTACTACTGATGCTGAATTATTCTATATCTTTACTTGTTCTTGCATTTATTGCCGGGTTACCTGCTTTATTGACATTATTTATTAGGGAGTGTTGATGTTTTGTATTCATCATTTATTCGACCCAAATGGGGAACCAGATAATGGTAAATGGCAGTGCCAACACTGAGTAAAAAATAATCTTTTTTGGGGGTAAGCATGAGGTAATTATCTTATCACACTCGCGCAATCGATCAGCGTTGCGTATCGATCATTCAAAGCCGCCATCGCCGTTCTATGTACTGAATCTGCATCAATTATTGAACCATCAATATATTTCAGATCTCGACTGGCACAGGCATCAGTACAGACAAAATTTTCATAGCCTAACTCTAATGCTTTAATGGTTGTTGCAGTGACACACATATGACTCATAAAACCCGCCAGTATTAACTGGTTACGGTGAGTTAATGATAACAATTCATTCAATGGTGTATTGTAAAATGAATCAGGTAATGATTTGGTGATAATATATTCCTCACTACTAGCCTCAACACCCTGAATAAAATGTACATTATCTGTCGCAGGATCAAATAGGGCAGACCCCACTTTAGCGTGATGTACAACATGGAATACTGGAATATGTTTTTTTCTGGCATGATCTAATAGCTTAGCTGCATTAACAATTGCATTTTTCCCTGCTTTCCCTAATGGTAGTGCTCCATCAGAATATTCTTTTTGAAGATCAATCAATACAAGAGCAGCTTTATTCCAGTCAAGAGTCTTTTCTGGTGCGCCAACGAGTTCCAATAACGTTTTTGTCGAATTCATTATCTTAGCCTTTATAGTATAGGGAAATTAAATTCATTCAAGGTTACGGTATGCCATATCAAAAGTAATTGAGAAATATTGCATATGGCATGTGCAAAAAAGTGTGTATTCAACGCGTCATCCGTTAAATACAAAGTTATTAAATTCAGTTTGTAAGTGTTAGGATTTCTGTTTTGGTTGTTAACAGGATACATATATGGATAGTGTAAACTGGGATGATCTGAGGTTTTTTACCGCACTTGTAGAATGTCGTACTGTCTCTGCTGCGTCAAAAAGATTAAATGTGAATTATGCAACAGTATCCAGACGAACAGAGCGTCTGGAACACACATTAAGACAGCGCCTTTTTGATCGCACTCAGGATGGGTATATTCCAACGATTGAAGGCTTGCTCTTATATAAGAAGACTGTTCAGGTGAGAGAGAATATCGAAAGCTTAGAAGACTATTTTACTCAGGAGGGTAAATTTAAAAAAAGTGTTGTTATCTCAATGGTATCTTTAATGGCTGAATATTTACTCATTCCAAAACTCAGTCATTTTGTAAAAAAATACCCGGAAATCAGACTGGAAATTGATGCCTCAAATCGCAATGTCAGCATTCCGAGGAAAGAGGCGGATATCGCATTCCGCTTAGATTTACCGGAAAAGGGAGAATATTTAAGTCAAAAAGTCGGGGAACTTAATTAACCTGAATTCTGGATAAGAAATTGACGAGAGGCCTGTTCCAGGAGCAAAGTTTTGGTGAAAGCCTAAAACGACACCGGGGAGGAACAGGCCATGGACAAGTTAGTTGAAATTTTCTGCGATGTCGACGACTTTTGCCGTCTTTTCATCCCCCAGTGGGAGCAGTTTTGTCTCGATAACGGATACC
>NZ_CAWQMW010000020.1:0-10698 GCF_963895965.1 Xenorhabdus sp. PB30.3
GTTATTCTATTTTAAACAAATTAAAACATAAAAAATTAAATTTGAAAAATAGATTACCTGAAAAAAGTTATAAACCAATATCCCGATTAAAATAATCCCTACCTTCTTTTAATTTCAGTTTTATTGACTGAGTGTATTATTTATAAATTAGCCTAATAAAAATGCTGACAAAAAGGCACTAATCACCAAGATAAGTGATCAGCGCCTGATTAATTTCTCACCCAATACGTACACGACGCACAACAAATGCAGCTAGCACCGGAGCTATCGCAAAGACCGCAAACAGCCACACTGCGGCACTTTGAGCGCCGGCTAAACCACCCGGTTCAGAGAATCCGGCAATGTTTGCCACAATACCAGCAAGTGCGGAGCCGATTGCTGTCGCGTACAATTGCACGGTTGTGATCGAGGTCGATGCCAGATCTTCCTGACCGACAGGCGCACTCGTAAATACCTGTGTGAGCATATGCGGCCAGGCAGCACCAATGCCAATACCAACCGCAGCAAGTGCAATACACATCAATATAATGCCGAAAGCCGGGCTGAACAGATATTGCGATGGCATGATGATTGCCAGCATGATAAGCGCAATTACAACCAGAATGGGGCCATGCCGAACCAACATCTGTGCAATCTGTGTGCTACGCCCGGAGCTGAACAACGAACCAAGCGTCCAGCCTGCCGCCATCAATGCAGTCGCATAACCCGCTATTAATGGGCGATAACCATGAATGACCTGCAAAAAATAAGGTACAAATATCTCTGTTGTCATACCGATAACAAGCAGGCTCATACAGGCATAAATGGCGCCAAGAGGAGCACGAATATCATAAGCACCTGTCGGCAACAGTTTAATTTTCGATTTACGATCAAAGCGGGCAATCAATACCACAATCGCAAGACCAATAACGACACCAGCCATATTGATAAAAACCAACTTCGACAGACTTGCCACCGAAATAATAAGCACTGATACCCCAAGTAGCAGGATCTTGCCAATTGCAGCCCGCTCTGCCTGCACCGCAGATTTTTGATAAATCGCCAACTGAACAAGCACAATCACAGCAAGTACAGCAGCAACCGGCAAAAGAGCAATAAATGCGAGACGCCATGTATCCCCGTTCGCAAAAATCCCACCGATGGCCGGACCACAAAGTGTTGCAATGCCCCACATACCAGACACCATCGCCATCGCTCGGGGCCATAATCGCTCATCAAATACGATACGAATGAGTGCGTAACTGAGGGCAAACAAAATCCCGCCACCAAAACCCTGTATAAAACGCCCAACAAGCATCCACTGCATATCTGTTGCTGCTGCGCATATCAGCGTTCCTACACAGAAAACGACAAGAGCCACAAGATAAGCAGCGCGAGGCCCGAAACGACTCAGCACGTTTTTAGACAATGGCGCACCAATAATTGATGCAACCATGAACAGAGTCGTATTCCATGCATAATACTCAAGCCCGCCAATATCCCGAACAACCGATGGCAGGATTGTTGTAGCAATATAGATATTGATTGCATGTAATGCGACACCGCCTGCGAGTGCAATTGAGATCAGGCCGTTGCGGCCGGAAAGTAGTTCCCCCCAAGAAGGGGCAATATTAGAACTCATAAATTACCTCATCAGTTTTATACATGAAATTGCTCGTTTTGCGATCAAAGACATTAATCTATCATTCCAACAATTAATGGATCAATGGTGAAGATGAATTAATTATGCTATTTATATTGCACATCTCGATACTCGAACTTTTTGTTATCTGAAACGGTTGCTTATGAAAACAGTTGATCCTACTGCTCATGCTATTAATGAAATGGCTGATTTTGCTAAAACGCTCGGGCACTCACATCGACTAACCCTGCTTGAAGCCGTATTTAGGCGTGAAAGTTCAGTGGAATATTTAGCAGAAATATCCGGGCTATCCATTACCAATACTTCACAGCATTTACAGCAATTGCGACGTGCCGGATTCGTCCAGACCCGTCGTGAAGGCAAGCATGTTCTGTACAGAATTGGCGATGGACCGGTAGCAAACATACTTGTTGCTTTACGAGACTACCTTGCCTATCAGCAAACTGAGATCCAGCGTGTCGTTTCTGACAGCATTCGTTATCCGGAGCACTTCGAAGGTATTTCTATTGAAGAATTGCTCAGCAGGCAAGAAGACGGGGTACTATTGCTGGATGTCCGCTCAGAAGAAGATTACGCCGCAGGGCATATTCCGGGAGCCATTAACATACCGACAGAAACCCTTGAACACCACCTTGATGAGTTACCACGTAATCAGGATATTCTCGCTTACTGTGGCGGACGATACTGTGTACTCTCTGTTCAGGCTGTTTCATTACTGCGGTCGGAAGGATTTAAAGCGCTGCGAGTCGGAGAAGGTTTTCCGGGATGGCGGGCAGCAGGTTTGCGCGTAGAGGCTTTAGAACGCTGACTTTACCTTATATTCCGGCCAGATGATTCGGTGGAAAAAGCCATCTGGCTGGCTATTAAACATAAGATAATGCCGAGCGCTATAAATAGCATTTAAACGGATCTTTTGGCTCAATAAATCCTCAACATTATCAATTAATCAACTGCATCTATAACCCTTCTTTGCTGCTGCCGTTTTTTCCGCATACGCCATAAAACCTCGAGGATAACAAACCAGATTGGTGTGCCATACAAGGCAATACGCGTATCGTAATCAAAAATCATGATAACCACGGTAAAAGCGAAAAATATCAGAGTGCACCATGTCATAGGAATGCCCATCGGCATTTTATAGATGGATTTCTCATGTAAGTCAGGGCGTTTTTTACGGTAAGCCAGATAAGCAAGCAATATCATACACCAGCTATAAACAACCATGATGGCGGCTACCGTGGAAACAATGGTAAATAGCTTCATTACATCCGGAACGATAAACAAGAGAAGTACACCACTTGCCATGCAAACAACAGAAAATATCAGGCTGAAAACAGGAATTGCACTATTTACTGAAAGCCGCCCGAACCAACCATGAGCCAATTTTTCAGTAGACAGGCCATATAACATACGGGTACAGGCGTATAGTCCGCTGTTTGCTGAAGACATTGCCGATGTCAGTGCCACAAAATTAATCACTGCGGCGGCAGCCGGTAATCCTGCCAGTGCAAATAGTGTAACGAACGGGCTGACTTCCGGAGAGATGTGAGGCCATGAAGTTACAGCAATAATGCACATCATGGAAAACACATAAAAGATAATAACGCGGATGGGAATACTGTTGATGGATTTCGGTAAAATCTTCTCCGGCTCTTTCGTCTCAGCGGTAACAGTGCCCACTAGTTCAATACCAGTAAAAGAGAAAATCGCAATCTGAAAACCGGCCAGAAAACCAAATACGCCATTGGGCAGGAAGACTTCCGGGTTAGTCAGATGGCGAACAGAAGCCGTGACTCCATTTGGTGATGTCCAGCCAATAGCAACCATACCCACGCCAACAATAATCAATGCAACTATTGCCACAACCTTAATCATGGCAAACCAGAATTCCGTCTCACCGAACAGCCTGACTGAAAAAAAGTTACATAAACACATTAATCCAAGAATGAACAACGCGGTAAACCAGAGGGAAATATCAGGAAACCAATACTGAATATAGCCACCACAGACCACGACATCCGCAATACAGCTCACTACCCAGCTCATCCAATATGTCCAGCCGAGAAAATAACTGGCTTTTTCCCCAAGGTAATCAGCGACAAAATCAGCAAAGGTACGATAATCCAAGTTGGAGAGTAACAACTCTCCCATCGCCCGCATCACCATAAAGGCAAAAAAGCCAATCAGCAGGTAAGTCAGAATGATAGAGGTACCTGATACAGCAATGGTTTTTCCTGTTCCCATGAATAGACCAGTCCCGATAGCGCCGCCAATGGCAATCAACTGGACATGACGTTTTCCTAATCCACGGTGAAGTTTCTGCGCACCTGCGGATTGCTCCGCAGATGTTTTTACCGTATTCGTCATCATTAACCTCCAGGTTTTTCTTTTTATATGAATAGATATGGATTGATCAGGTTAATTGCTCCAATAACAGGCCTGCCCTCAGACCAATGGCAACGTTAGCATTAGGAAATAAAATAAAGTTTGCCGGAGAAGTAATTTTCCAGGATTGATTTTCCTGACTGGCAATTTCAAAACCATCCGGCAAGGCCGTGAAGTTTTTTGTATCTTGCGGAATATGAAGCTGGAAACTGCTGTCCTGTTTGATTATTGAATCAACTGCCCGGTAACGTTTTATTTCCGGTTTTTGCCTTTTCACAGAAAATACGCCAGCAATCAGCTTCTGTAATGCTGCTGTAATATTGCTGAATTTAGCCAGATCGTTCTGCCCGAAAGAGTAGACTTTTCCAACTTCCATCGTGCAACTGTCTACATTGAAATACTGGCTGGTAAATTGGCTGAATGTTCCACCTTCACTTTTATGAAAAACCATCGCATCAATATCACTGCCTTCCAGCCATTGTAGAAGGTCAGGCGAATATTCACGTTGCTGGAAAGGCAGCAAGGCAAATTGTTCATGGCAGGAACCACGAATTGCTGTATGCAGGTCAAGATGCCAGCGGCGTGTTGATGCCATAACCGCAGGCTCCTGAAAAAAACTCTGTATCACAGATTCCAGCTCAACTGCCCGCTGTGTCTCATTTCCGGAAGGAAAATTCTGATACCTGCCACCAAACATGCGATTGAGATCGTTATGGATATAGCGCTTACTTTCACGCATGGCAGGCAAATTGCCAAAAATGAGCAGCAGGTTATGCTGCAACGACAGACTCCCCTGCACCAGTTGTGTTAATAACTGGAGCAGTATTTCAATCGGGGCCGTTTCATTACCATGAATTCCTGCGGAAATAATCAGCGTATCGCTTTTACTCTCTTGTGGGATCAGCTGTAATACACCATCTGCCAGCCATTTAGCGGTTAATGTAGGCGGGAAACTCAGTGTACTTTCAAGCTTATTTTCAAGTAATGGGGAAAGTAAATCCATCAATCCTCCTGATTAGCGCTGAAATTCATAGATAGAACCGAGACTGAGGATCTGGGTTAATTCATCCAGAGCGGAGCAGACTTCTGTCAGCAACTGTGGATCGGCCAGATCAGCGGTATATAAAGAATCTCGATAATGGCGTTCAACCCAGTCAGTTAAGCTCAGATACAGATCCGGTGTCATAATCACTGCCGGATTAACCGCTGTCAGTTCTTTTTCTTGCATCGCAACCCGAAGACGCAGGCAGGCAGGCCCACCGCCATTACGCATACTTTCGCGCAAATCAAAGAAATGGAGTTGACTGATAGGGCTTTCACCCGTCGCAACCAGAGACTGTAGATAGGATGATACGTTGGTGTTCTGTCTGCACTCTTCCGGTAAAATCAGCGCCATCCCACCCTCAGGCAGGCTTAATAACTGGCTGTTGAAAAGATAAGAACTGACTGCATCCTGCATGGATACCTTTGATGCAGGCACTTCAACAGGGTTCAGGTTTTGCCCGAGATGCGCCAGCTTTTCCTCAATTTCAGCCAAGACTGACTGCTGATTTAAAAATGCTTGCTCATGATAAAAGAATACATTCCTGTTGCTGACCGCAATGACATCGTTATGGAAAACGCCGCTATCAATGGCGATAGGGTTCTGTTGAGCAAAAACAGTTTGCCTTTCATCTAACTGATGTAAGCGTGCAATTGCTTCACTCGCTTCCAGTGTCTGACGGGCGGGATAACGCTCTGGTACCGGCCCGGCCCGGAAAGCACTGCGGCCATATACAAATAGCTGCACACCTGCTTCACCATATTCACCACAAAAACGGTTATGGTTTGCCGCGCCTTCATCTCCCCAGTCAGTATGTTGAGGTAATGGGGCATGGTGAACAAAGTAATTCGGATCTGAAAAAACAGCTTTTAACGCCCGGGATGTCGTCACACTTTCCAGTGAACGATGGAGTTTGTTATTTAAATTTGCCACCGTGAAATGGACACGTTGGTCAGCACTGTCAGCAGAAGGGGATACCGTGGCTGCATTAGCTGTCCACATGGAAGAAGCTGAACTGAGATTGGATAACAGCAATGGGGAGTATTTTGCTGCTTTATTAAGCACCTGTGCATCATTTCCCGTAAATCCTAGCTGCCGTAAAGCAGATAAATCAGGCCGCTGTTGTGGAGGTAAAACTCCCTGCACTAATCCCATATCCGACAGTGCTTTCATCTTTGTTAACCCTTGTAAGGCTGCCTTACGAGGATTGGATTGCTGCCCGCGATGATTTATCGAGGCTTCATTGCCCATTGATAACCCGGCATAATGGTGGGTCATACCCACTAAACCATCAAAATTTGCTTCAATTCCCGACATAGTGACCTCTGTTCTCCCTGCTGTCCTTAGAAAACCAGCTGGTTTTGGAAACCGGCTGGTCAGAAAAAAGCTAACTGAAAAAATTAAGAGCGGAAAAAATCAAGCCCGGGGACGAATGTGTCTGGCAGAGACAGTTTGTCCGTCACCAAAGATGCCATTGGCCATGCACAATAATCAGCAGCATAGTAAGCACTGGGGCGATGATTGCCTGATGCTCCAACCCCACCAAAAGGTGCTTTACTGGAAGCGCCGGTCAGTGGTTTGTTCCAGTTCACAATCCCGGCTCTTGCTTCTTCCTGTAATCGAAGGAAAAGGCTTTCATCAGGTGAAATCAACCCTGTCGCCAGACCGAAACGGGTATCATTGGCGATGGAAATCGCTTCCTCAAAGGTGTCATAACGCTGTAAGGTCAGCAGAGGGCCGAAATACTCTTCATCAGGAACCTGACTAACGCCTGTCAGTTCAATAATGCCGGGAGTCATAAAGGTTGAATGAGGATCCGGTTGTGTGAGTGTCAGCAGGGCCTTGCCGCCCAGTGCCAGCAACCCTGATTGAGCATTCAGCAGGCTTTCTGCCGCAGCCAAAGAGATCACACCGCCCATAAAAGGCTGAGGTTCAGCATCCCAGCGGGACGGAACTATCTGACGAGCCGCTTCAGTCAGCCGTTGAATCAGGGCATCTCCCTTCTCACCCTGTTTTACCAACAACCGGCGGGCACAAGTACAGCGCTGCCCCGCGGAAATAAAAGCAGACTGGATAATAGTATAAACTGCCGCATCAAGATCATCATAATCATCAACAATCAGGGCATTATTTCCCCCCATCTCCAGTGCCAGCATTTTTTCCGGCTGACCAGCCAACAGACGGTGGAAGTGAAAACCGGTTGTTGCACTGCCCGTAAACAGTACTCCGTCGATCTCCCGACAATCCAGTAACGCACCACCTGTTTCCCGGCCCCCCTGAACGAGGTTCAATACCCCCGCAGGTAATCCGGCTTTGATCCATAATTCCACGGTTTTTTCTGCTGTGATCGGCGTTAATTCACTTGGCTTAAAGATTAATGTGTTACCAGCAATCAAAGCGGGAACAATATGGCCGTTAGGTAAATGACCGGGGAAATTATAAGGCCCAAAAACGGCCATCACGCCATGAGGACGATGCTGTAATATTGCCTTTCCATCCGGCATGGCGGTTTCTGAATAACCTGTCCGTTGCTGCCATGCCTCAATAGAAATAGCAACTTTACCAATCATAGACTGAACTTCTGTCCGGGTTTCCCACAATGGTTTGCTGGTTTCTTCACTTATCACACGGGCAATTGTTTCTTTTTCCTGTGCCAGTAAATCAGCGAATGCCTGAATAATGGCAATACGTTTTTCAACTGCCAGCTTTGCCCAGTCTGAAAATGCCCTGCGTGCAGCCAGACCAGCCTGTTCCACTTGCTTAACAGAAGCACTGCGGGCCTGCCACAGAATTTGCTGATCAATAGGCGAATGTTTAACTACCTGTACACCCTGCCCGGTTACCCACTTACCATCAATGTAATTTGCCTGATCACTCATTGTGAAGTTTCCTCGGAAAAAAGAGCAGCACAGCGAACTAAATCCCCTTCCTCTACCTGAAGTGCTTCCATTTCTGCGCCAGTCAGGTGCAGTTCATCACTATCAATAGCGTCAGAGATATTCAGCAGCAACGCTTTAAAATCCTGAAAATGTAGGTTAGAAACAATGCATAGCCTGCCATCACTTTGTCTGGAGGCATTCTCTTTTCTTTTAACAGACACTAGCCGGCTGGCTTTTACGGTTCGCACATCATCGATCTCAGCCTGCAAAATAGCGCCGGCATCAAAAATATCGACCATACCGTGGTAGGAAAAACCTTCTTTTTCCAGAATCGCGCGGGCCGGCACTGTATTCTCATGTACCTGCCCGATAGCCCGCTGTGCCTCTTCCGGCAACAGCGGAACATAAATCGGATGGAACGGCATGAGTTCAGCAATAAATGTTTTGGTGCCAATGCCTGTCAGATAATCAGCCTGCGCAAACGGGACGTTGAAAAAGTGTTGCCCAAGTGCATTCCAGAATGGTGATTCGCCCTGTTCATTAACTACTCCGCGCATTTCCGCAAAAATAGTTTTCGGAAAAAGATGGCGAAACGCTGAAATAAATAAAAAGCGGCTCCTGGAAAGGAAAATACCATTGCGCCCCCCATGATAAGCCGGGTCAAGGAACAGGGTGCACAACTCACTGTATCCGGTGTGATCCTGCCCTACAATCAAAGTCTCAAACGAATTGTAAATTCCCAATTCACGGGATGAGCGCACCGATTTATGAACACGGTAATTGTAGAAAGGCTCCTCCAGCCCAACCGCAACCTCCAGCGCACTCACCCCAACAACACGATGCTTTTCCGTGTCTTCCAGAGTAAACAAGAATCCCTGTTGTGAACGCTCGCGCCCATCGTGGAATGAATCAATGCTGCGTGAAATCCGGGCCGCCAGATATTCCTGATTATTTGGCAACGACGTCAAACCCACTCCAGCGCGAGACGAGAGATCGAGGATATCCCCCAAATCTTTATGTTGAACGGATCTAAATAGCATCATGATATCACCTCAAAAACTGGGTTTATTCCTGAACAAATCGCTTGAGGGCATTTTCAAGCCGGGAAAAACCGTCGTTGATATCCTGTTGTTCAATATTTAATGCCGGAGCAAAACGCAGTACATTCGGCCCTGCAATCAGCGCGATTAACCCTTCTTCCGCAGCAAGATTGGTTAATGTTTTCGCTTTACCCTGATATTTGTCCGCCAGTTCTGCGCCCAGCAATAACCCTTTACCACGTATTTCACTAAACACTTGGTAACGCTGGTTCAAATCAGTCATATGCCGGATGAATTCCTGATGGCGCTCCTGTACACCTGCCAAAAACGCCTTCTGGTTCACTATGTTCAGCACTTTATGAGCAACTGCACTTGCCAGTGGGTTACCACCGAATGTCGTGCCATGTGAACCCGGCTGGAATACTTCTGCGACATGATGTTTAACCAGCATCGCTCCGATTGGGAACCCACCGCCCAATCCTTTTGCACTGGTCAGTATATCCGGCTCAATTCCCGTTTCTTCATAGGCATACAGATACCCCGTGCGGCCAATTCCGGTCTGTATTTCGTCATAAATCAGCAATGCCTGATATTGATCACACAGTTCTCTTAACGCCTTCAGAAAATCGGGCGTTGCCGGGATAACACCACCTTCGCCGATAATAGGTTCAACAATGACGGCACAGGTTTTATCAGAAATATGTGCTTTAATGGCTTCAATATCGTTATAAGGGAGATGAGTGATTTGTTGTGGAAGAGGAGCAAAATCTTGTGAATATTTAGGTTGTCCACCTACTGTCACTGTAAATAATGTTCTTCCGTGAAAAGAGTTTTCAAATGAGATAATTTCGCTTTTATGGCTGCCATGTTTATCTAAAGCATATTTTCTGGCAATTTTCAGCGCAGCTTCATTTGCTTCAGCGCCGGAGTTACAGAAAAAAACCTTATCAGAAAAGGTATTCTCGACTAAATCTTTTGCCAGCTTTAAGACCGGTTCATTAGTGTAACCATTACCAATATGCCAGAGGTTTTCCATTTGATTGTTTAATGTTTCTTTTAATTCATTATTAGCATGTCCTAATGCGTTAACAGCAATACCTCCAGCAAAATCAACGTATTCTTTTTCATCCTGATCCCATACTCTGGAGCCTTTAGCTCTGACAGGAATAAACGGAGCTGGTGCAAAACAAGGAACCATATACTGTTCAAACCAACTTCTCTGAATTTCTTTCGTCATTTGTTTTACCTCGAATAATTAACAAGAAAGGTGGTAATAGGCGTGTATTTAAAGAGTCTTTTAAATTAATGGATATACTCATATTTTCCATTAATTATTTCTATTAATTTTTAGTTTTATTCATTCATTGAATCAATGCTTTTCTGAAACTTAAAATTAATCTTTCAACACCTTTCATTGCCAGACCTGATTAACAATTAATCGCATCATCTCTTTGATTTTTAACAAAGTCAACACAACGTAATCACAATGAATTTACTTTTTTGATGTTTTTCACAATTTATAAAAATGATTTTTTATTCAGTTTATGCATAAACTTTGCATAAAAAATAAATAAAAGGAGGTATATAATTAGGCAGAGCGAAAAACAGCCGTGTTTTGCTCGGTAATTATTCAATTATTGAAGGTACATTTTACAATCAGGTATATTAAAAAATATTTGCAAATACGAATTTTTACAAAAAAATAAATAT
>NZ_CAWQMW010000021.1:0-10397 GCF_963895965.1 Xenorhabdus sp. PB30.3
TATTAATACATAATTAAATTTTCATATTAATATTACTATATATACTACCATGACATTCTTAAACATTTACTCTATAAGAGCTAATTAATATCCTTTATTCTACATGTAAAAATGCCACGCTATTGCATGGCATTTAATAACAGAACAACATTTATCATTTACTCATTTTTTTGCAATAACCATCTATATATCAAACCGCCAATAATTCCACCAATCAAGGGAGTTAGCCAGAATAACCATAACTGTTCTATCGCCCAGGTTCCTTGAAAAATAGCCACTCCTGTACTTCTCGCCGGGTTAACTGATGTATTTGTTACAGGTATACTAATCAGGTGAATCAGAGTTAACGCTAAACCAATCGCCAATGGCGCAAACTTAATTGATGCATTTTTATCTGTTACTCCAAAAATCACAATCAGAAAAAATGCGCTTAATACCAACTCAATGATAATGGCAGATTGTAATGAAAATCCTCCGGGAGAATGTTCCCCATATCCATTGGAAGCAAAACCGCTTTCCGTTGCATCAAAATCACTCTGACCACTGGCTATTAAATACAATACCGCGGCGGCGGCAATTCCGCCAACCACCTGAACAATAATATAAGGAATGACATCTTTGGCTGGAATACGTCCACCAACAAATAGACCTAATGTGACAGCCGGATTAAAGTGCCCTCCTGAGATATGACCGACAGCATATGCCATAGTCACAACTGTTAAACCAAAAGCCAGTGATACTCCCACAAAACCAATTCCAAGCATTGGGAATGCCGCAGCTAAAACAGCACTTCCACACCCTCCGAACACTAACCAAAAAGTTCCTAAGAACTCTGCCGATAATTTTTTAAACATTATATGATTCCTCAACGATACCTGCATGAATGCAAAAGAATCCAAACAAAGTTTAGTTAGTATTTTTAAATATGTGCAAGGATCCGTCAGCAGAAAATAGATGACAAGAAAATATGGAGAGTAGTGATTTCAATAATTAGCAAGGATGTATTTATTTAATCAACATAACAACCTGAGTTTATTGATATTAAACTCAGGTTGTTGAGTTACTTAATTAGTAATTTATTTCTCTACTGATCCATTGATCTTATCTGATGCCTGCCAAATACGATATTTAACTTTTATCGTCTTCGGTGTATATACTACGATTGGTAATTTACTGTTATAACGTATAAATGCATCCTTATCTAAATTCACTGTCACGAACTTCATGGTTTTTTTCTGATCTGCACAGGCCATTTTGGTTGACATTGGACCAGCTACTTTATCCAATTCATAATAATTGTATCCCCAACCATCGATATTTTTGGTTTCAAGCTTTCCACCAAACCAGTGATGATTGCAATCTACCATCATACTTTTGCCAATCATCAATTCGACCATGTAATTATTTTCGTCCTTTTCAGGTGATAGCGTAATTACACTGCGAACCATGCCCTCTGAAGGTTCAGGGAATGGAGCCAGGTCATTAGTTTTATCAGCCTGGGCATAAACAGAAACGCTCATAGCAGCTAAAGCAAGTAGATACTTTTTCATTTTTTCACCTCTTGGTATGTTTAACAACGCAAGAGAATCATAACAGCGAAAATTCAGTAATAAATTATGCTTTTTTGGCAAGGTACTGATTTTTACCACTATTATTTTAAAAGGAAATAACACCTCCTTCAGGATAGAATAAATTTACATTAACAATCATAGAGATACGCCATTTTTATAAAATATTTTTTATGTGATATCTCTCAAATCTGGTATTACAATGGGCTGCTACACTCATAGTGTGGTAGTAAACTTCGTAATTGGAGGTCCCATGTTTCCAGAATTTGCAGAAGATCGTGATTTAGTATCCAACCTGAAAGACTCCCACCCTCGTTTCCAATCCTTGTTTGAAAAACATAACCGCCTTGACCATGAAATATCGCAGCTTGAAGGCCCTAATGGGGCTGGCTATAACGAAAAAGTCGTGCGATTAAAAAAAGAAAAACTCCATATAAAGGATGAGATGCAAAGGATTTTACAGGCGGAATCTCAGAAGTAATCCTGCCATAGACTGACGCCTGCTACGCTGAAAAGCGGGCGTCTCATGAAGACATTGGTTTTTGTTGTTCCTCAACCATAAAGTTCTCAATAAGAGAACTTTTAATTATCAATATCCATAAAAAAAGCCACCGTAAAGGTGGCAAAAACTGGAGCAAGGTTTTTTATTATTTATTGGGTGACAGCAGCTTGTGGCGCAGCTTTCTGGCGAGGTTGTCTCTTAGTTTTTGCCCTCGGATGCGGCGTAACACTTTCAACATCGCCTGGCTTAGAAATAAAGCGCACAAACGTTTCATGGCTGACGAACGTTGCTCCACAATTGATATTCTGGCATTGGTTATAGCGCTCTTTTGTTTGGCTTGAATGCTCAAAGCTACTACGGGTATGCGCTGATTGATTACAAAGAGGACACTTAATCATAATTGTTCACCTTTCTTGAAAGCATTGTTTTTGGAATAACAGTCTTGAAATAACACCATCTCGTCTGGTGAACAATATATCAAAGATCTCATATCGAGATCAAGTGTTTGTTTTGGGATCTTTCGCTTCTGGTTTAATTTCAACCTCATCAAGTTTAACCTCAAGATCTAATGAGGTTGTGAAACCACTGTCATTAAGGTTGTGAGTGACTTTAACGATTGTCCAGTCAGTGCCGTCGATTTCTTTTTTAAATCCCTCAATATGCACTGGCATTTCAGGATAAAGCTCAGCACGCCCTTTCGCTAAAGTAATAGAGAACTGTGCTACACCTCTCTGTAATTTTTTCCAAGCTGCTTCAGCTGCACGTCCTGCCTCTTCTTTGCTGGAATATATACGAGAAAGAGTCAGAACATTTTCACTTGAACCTTGCAAATATTGCTTGGATTTTTGTTGTTCTGTGGTTACTTGTTCATGTTCAACTACAGACTCTTGTTGTTCTTCATAAGAAAAACTTCCATCAACGCTAAAGCTCTTGTCACTTCTCTTTTCTCCTTTACGAGCGGGCTGAACATAAGAAGGTTTATGCTTTTTTGCTCCCCTTTTTGATAGATCCACCCTCCCTGATTTATGTTTAGGCTTTCCTTTCTCCTTTTCCGGGAATTTTTTGTCTTTGTTTTTAGAACCTCCTTCTTTTTTAGGTGGCTCTTTATTTGATGGCTTATTTTTTGTCGTATCCGTTTTAGTACTTTCATATTGAACTGATACTTCAACCTTGGCACTTTTGGATTCTCTCCGCTTATACTCCACCGTCTGTTTAGCCGTTGTACGTGTATCCAGCCACTGCGCTATTACTCCGGTGTAAGACTCACGATCTGATAGTGTAAATCTGTGATTATCGCCAGAATTACGGATAATTTTGACCGGAGGAATAGGCGTACCACTGCCTGTTTCATTCTCTCCTTGACGAATAAACAACAATTCGCCATTTTTGACCGATGCAATCGCCCCTTCCTGCTTCGCTACTCTAGTCAAAAAGCTTACGTCAGATTCATTAGTCTGATCGATATGCACGGTGATGTTTTTTAAAGTATCACTAACCTTAAAGTTCAGTTGATTTCTTGTCGCAACCGTACTAACTATAGTTTCTAACGTGTGTTGATGGTAAGACAACTCGCGCTTAACGTTCAGATAACCACGTAAATCAACACTGCGGGCACGTATAGTTACTCGATCAGGAGCACCAACATGTTCAATTTCATCAACAACGAATTTTCCTTTTGGGGTTAAAGGGTAGCCATGCCACCCCAATTCCAATGTCAAAATATTGCCTCTTGATGGCAGTTTGAGTTCACCATTTGCATCATCCAGTTCAATATCAAGCTGATCTGATTCCCCTCCTCTATTATCCGTCAGAGATAAAGACATTAAACGTGACTGTATTTTTCCGGTAATATCCTTATTATCGATTTCTAAGCGAAAAGCTGGTGCTCCCTCTTTGCCTGTAATCAAATCGAATTGAGGTATCCAACCTGTATTTGGTACCCACTGTTTGAAATCGATCATGAGAAGAACTCCTTAACTGTCTTTATACCGTCATCCTTCTGTTTCGAAAGCTCATCCCATGAGTTAGGCATTTTGCCTTTAATATCCGTCAGCTGTTGCTGCAAATCGCCCAACATCTCCAACAGATTGTTATCAACACGCCGTAGTGTTAGCGTAAAGCTGATTTTACGGGGCGCACCACCTGACATAAATTCCGTTTTTGTTTGATCAATGCTTTCAATAACAAACATGCCATAAATTGCGCCACTACCATCAATCAAAGACCATGCTTTGCCACTATCAGCCATCAATTTCAATGCTATTAGCGACAAGGAGCCACCTGTCAGTTCAGGATAAAGATCTCCAGATAACGTTACTGTATCGTTATCCGGACCCACAAATTGCCATGCAGGCCGTGCTCCCACACGGCTATTGAAGGCATGTCTCCAACTTTGTTTATGTTGAAAACTTTGGTATGGCGTGGTTTTCAGCATAAAAACAAATAAACCAAGTGCTGCCATCATCAGAAATCTTCTCCTCTGTCAGAAAGTGAGCTACGCATACGGGCTTGCTGCATACGTTCCCTTTGTTCCAGTTCCTGCCTGACCATTCGGGCGATATCCTGCGCGGACTGTCCCTGAGAGCCATAGACATAAATGTTATATTGCGGTGCTGCACCACTAAATTGCTGTGGCTGGCTTCGCCCCTGTTTTGCCTGAACTTCCTCATAGGCATGAGCAGGCAGACTTTGTGCATGTAACGGTGCGTCCTGCGCTGCAACAGGTAATGACATCGCGCTGATGGCAACGCCCACGGCTGCATACTTCGCCGTATCTAAACGACTAGTAACACTTGCCCCGCCACTAACAAGTTCAGGACCGCGTTCTCCAACAATGGCTGTTTTTCCAGCAGGGACATAGCCACCTTTATCGTATAGGGGCGGCTGTACTTGTTTAGCCTGCTGAGCCGTTTCATTTTTAGTAATTTCCTCTGTTTTCTTTAGTGCAACTTCCTTTTTCTCATCGCCTTTCCACCATGATGTGAAGACGTCAGTAATAGCAGAAATCTTACCTTTCAGTGCTTCCCATTTTTCCTGAATACCAGTCAACAGATTATCGATCATATCCGAACCGGCAGTTTTTAATTTCTCTGGAATAGCCTGAACATCGGCAACAATTTCATCCCATTTATCTGAGATTGATTTTTTGACACTTTCCCAAATTTCAGATGTATTCTGTTTAACTGACTCCCAGGCACCACTGATTGTTGACTTGACCCATTCCCAAGCTTCCGAAGCACTTTGTTTAATCGTGTCCCAGTTATTGTAGATAATGCCAATTAAGCCACCATCCATGAAAAAGCTCTTAATACCTTCCCACGCTATACTGACAAGGTTTTTAATTCCTTCCCAAGCACCACTGAAGATATTTTTCACACTATCCCATAAAGCCATAAATTTCGGCCCCAATGACTCCCAATTCTGCCAAATATAAATAGCAGCCATTGAAATGACACCAATAATGGCAAGGATTGGATTCGCCATCATAACGCGCCCGACAACCATTATTGCCCGTCCAATACCACTAAAAGCATTACCTAAAAGGCCTAAACCTTTTGTGCCAATATTTGACAGAATATTTATGCTATTGCCTAAAAATCCAAAAACCTTTTGACCAATATTACCTAATGCACCTATATCTCGCCTTGGTTGCCCAAATGCATCGTTTTTCCCGCCTTTATTAAATAATGTTCCGAAGGCAGTTCCAAGAAGTCCGAAAACTCTTGCACCAATACTACCCAGAATATTCAAGCTCATTCCTAAAGAAGCAAATATTCTTACACCTATCTGACCAAAGATATTTAAGCTAAACCTTAACGAAGCAAACGCCTGAATACCTATCTGCCCCAAAATACGCAGGCTGACGCGTAAAGAGCCAAAGAGCCTGACGCCAGCTTGGGAAAATAAACCTAAGCTAAACCTTAACGAAGCAAATGCCTGAATACCTATCTGCCCCAAAATACGCAGGTTGACGCGTAAAGAGCCAAAGAGCCTGACGCCAGCTTGGGCAAATAGACCTAAGCTAAACCTTAACGAAGCAAATGCCTGAATACCTATCTGTCCCAGAATACGCAGGCTAAGGCGTAAAGAACCGAAGAGCCTGACGCCAGCTTGGGCAAATAGACCTAAGCTAAACCTTAACGAAGCAAAGATTCTAATTCCTAATTGTCCAAATATATTTACTCCAACCCTTAAAGAGCCGAAGGTTCTAATTCCCAGCTGACCAAATATATTCAAACCTATTCGCAACGAGCCAAATATTCGTAGACCTAATTGTCCAAAGGTACTCAGTCCAATCTTTAAAGAGCCGAAGGTTCTAATCCCCAGCTGACCAAATATATTCAAACCTATTCGCAACGAGCCAAATATTCGTAGACCTAATTGTCCAAAGGTACTCAGTCCAACCCTTAAAGAGCCGAAGGTTCTAATTCCCAGCCGACCAAATATATTCAGGCTTATCTTCAATGAGCCAAATATTCGTAGACCTAACTGTCCAAAGATACTCAGTCCAATCCTTAAAGAGCCGAAGGTTCTAATTCCCAGCTGTCCAAATATATTCAAACCTATTTGCAACGAACCAAATATTCGTAGACCTAACTGTCCAAAGATACTCAGTCCAATCCTTAAAGAGCCGAAGGTTCTAATTCCCAGCCGACCAAATATATTCAGACTTATCTTCAATGAGCCAAATATTCGTAGACCTAACTGTCCAAAGATACTCAGTCCAATCCTTAAAGAGCCGAAGGTTCTAATTCCCAACTGACCAAATACATTCAGACTTATCTTCAATGAGCTAAATATTCGTAGACCTAATTGCCCAAAGATACTCAGTCCAACCCTTAAAGATCCGAATATTCTAAATCCCAACTGACCAAATATATTCAGACTTATCTTCAATGAGCCAAATATTCGTAGACCTAATTGTCCAAAGACATTCAGCCCAACCCTTAAAGATCCGAATATTCTAAATCCCAACTGACCAAATATATTCAGACTTATCTTCAATGAGCCAAATATCTTCACCCCTAACGTACCAAGAATATTGAATCTCATACCCAATGAGCTAAATATATTAATGGATAGTGAAGCAAATATACGAACACCTACTTTTAACGAACTAAAAACCCTTATGCCAACATTACCGAAAATCTTTATTCTGGCGTTGATATTAATAATCAATTTATCTAACAAGGTGAAATTGTTAGTTATATTCCCAGTGACACCAAGATTAACTTCACTTTTCTTGCTAGATGAATTTACTTGGCTGACACTCTGAGTTATTTGAGTAATGTTGACTGATTGACTCGCAGCACTCACCTGCGTCATTCTTGACGAATTCTGCTGCGCAGAGAAAGATTGCTTAATTGTTTGATTGTAGGCTTTAAGATCGGCACGCATACGCGCAGTTTCCTGCGCATATCCGACAATAGGTTTTAAACTTTCAACGGTTTTATTGAGCTTTTTAAACTGATTATGAATTTTATCTGTTGTATCCACCAGTTTTTTCTGATGCCGTTGAAAAGATTTAAAGGAACTGGTCAATTTACTTACGGCACTGAGTACCTTGTTTACCTGTGATTGTATATTACTCATTCTCCGCACCACTTCTTAAAATGGCCCGATGTCGCCAGTCCAATAATTCCGACAGTGACATTTCATCTGTATCTGCCGGTCTCCAGTGAAAAACGGTGGCAATATCTGCCACCAGTTCATCAACGGTTAATCGTTCTGGGAATCGGACTTGACCGACTTCGGCAACAAAAAATTGACCACCTCCACACTGAGATTAATCAGATCACCGGGTGACATCATCATCAGGTCATTCTTGGTCAATGCAGGTGTGGTGACACGTGGCAGAATCAGCAACATAGAGTCCACATCCATTTCCAGCAGTGCCTGTAAACGAGCACCGCGCAGAGCACCACTGGTAGGTTTACGTACCGTCACTTCCGTGATTTTTCCGTTGCCTCGCGCCAGTGGAGCTTCCAATTCGATTGTGCGCAGATCTTCATTTTGAGTTTTCAGTGCTTCAGTCATAATTCAACCTTGTTTATCCGAGTAAAAACCTGCCTCAGCCGAAAATATGCTGGGTGAGACAGGGAATAAGTTTTAAAATTTGCTAATTAAAAGAGCGATTAAAACAGACCGATAGCGCGGCGATGTTGTGCCAGACGATCTTCTCCGCCCACTTTTTCAACCATGTTGACGGTATCGATTTCAATCAGTTCCTCGCCATCCCAGGTCAGTTTGAAGTAAGTGTTTTTAGCGGTAATTTTGGTTTGTGTGTTGTCGCCTTGTTTATAAGTACCGTGATCGAACTCCTGGAAGCGGCCACGCATCACAACTTCAACTGCAACCACATCACCTGTATCTTCGCGCTCAAAAGAGCCAGCAAAGCGCAGCATGACACCATCCACTTGAGCGATGCCCCACTGTTTGTACAGCTGAGATTCGATCCCGCCCAGAGTGAATTCCGCATCCAGTGCGCCTTCATCCAGACCCAGATCCACCATTGCGCTGCCGTTCATACCGGCACCACGATAGGCTTCCAGTTTGCGGCTCAGTTTAGGAAGCGTCAGTTCTTCCACGATACCCTGATAGTTGTTGCCATCGTTGAACAAGTTCAGGTACTTAAGTTTGCGAGGTAATGCCATCAGTTAGCCCCTTATTTATTGATACTTTTCGCGAAATCCATCAGGTAACTATCTGTAATGCGCTGGCGTAACATCATGTTTTCCAGTGGCGGTACAGGGGTATAGTCGTAATCGATGGTCAGTTTGCCTGCTTTCAGAGTGTCTTTATCGTTGATTTTGTCGTCATACCAGCAACGACCATCAATGATGTAACCACCCGCTTTCAGTTCGCGGAACTTAGCATTAATGCCTTCAATAATGTCGCGTACCAGTGATGGAGTCAGTGGTTTGTCGATTGCCCACATATGTGCGTCAGCCATGGTGTCAGCCAGAACCTGCGCGGTGCGGGTATAGCTTTCGAATTGGAACAGCGCATCATCAGAACAAGTGCGGGAACCCCAGAAACGAAAACCGTTTTTGCGGATCAGGGTAGTAACACCACTTTTGTTCAGCAAATCAGCGTCAGTCGCAGTATCTTGCAGATCCCAGAAGACATCAGCAGACAGACCAGTCACACCATTGACACCAACGTTTGACAGAGTTTTATGCCAGCCGGTTTCTTCGTCAATTTTGGCACGCAGACCCAAAGCACGAGCAGTTGCAAACGCGATAGATTCGCTGTTAGTAACAGTATCCCAGCTCAGGAAGTCAGGCCAAATCAGCATCAATTCACGTTGATTGAAGTTGTCACGATATTTGATAACTTCAGAGATATTTTTGCAGCCATAAGCGCTGACATACGCCATTGCTTTCAGTTTCTGGGCAACGCTTGCCAGTTCAGCAGCCACTGCTTTTGAATCCAGACCCGGAACACCCAAAATACGTGGTTTAACACCGAGCTGGCTTTGTGCCGCCAACAGTGCCTGCATACCGGTTTTCTTACCAGCTTCGGTAACACCACCGATAATGTTAGAAATTGTTGCTTCTTCAGATTCGCCCTCTTCCACACGAACCACCACAGTCACAGGCAGAGCCTGAGCAGCGATTGCTTTCAATGATGCGGACAAAGTGCCTTTTTGCCCGGCTTTACCACTGGCGCTCATAACGTCAGTAAGCAGAACCGGAGTATTTAATGGAAATGTTTTTGCGTCTGCGTCAGGACCAGTACAAACCATACCTACGATAGCGGTGCTAACGGTAGTGATGGTACGAGTACCTTCGTTAATTTCCTGTACACGGACTCCGTGATGATAATCTTGTGCCATATTAGCGTTCTCTCCTGTTAAGGTGTGGGCATATATTGGCGGATTAGATGAGGGAAATCATTCGATTGGCGGTGTGTGAAAGGAGGTACAAATATGGTTTGATATTTTATTTATTAATCAAATTGATAGCCTTTATTTTTGTTTTTTTAAATGGATCGAGAAAGTGGCCATTTTAATGGAAAATGTCTTTGGCTAGCTGAATAGCTACTTTGTTTTCTGCCCGTAAATCCGCTCAAAATTTATTCTTTTTCGTAGTGTTAGCAGTAATTCTAAGTTTTGGTTGTTTTTTGATGGGGGAAATGGGAGCGTTTCTTCCATCAATTTTTGGTTTTTGAGTTTAGAGGCGCTGGATCTTAGATGGGATCATAAAAATCTAGGATTGTAAAAAACCTCGGGTTAACGGAAACCCAAAAACAAGCACAAAATGCGTTACCACACAGCGGAGGCCAAGTCACCGGGGATCTCACAATTACTACGGACTCTGAAATAG
>NZ_CAWQMW010000022.1:0-10194 GCF_963895965.1 Xenorhabdus sp. PB30.3
TGTATGGATTGCTAAGTTTTATTACTTACCATTCAATCTATTAACGGAGGTGGCTATATATGACACATATAATTCCATTCCCTTACCACCTAATATAGATAAACAAAAGTTATTTTTAACAATAATATGCTAAGAATCCGTTTATTAACAGCAACTATAACTTGAAAAAAATCATAGGCAAGATAAAATAAAATCCAAATCAACTTGGTAAATTCAAACTGAATTTATTAAAAAATAGTTATCACAAAAGGAATCTTCAATGGAAAAAATTAATTATTTTAAGAGAAATATGCAATGCGCCCAATAATAACCTCAATTTTTGTAATGTTTTTGTTATCTGGATGCGTAACTTTCAAACAAGGAGAACCATTGGATAATGGAGTTATAATTTTTTTAGAATCAGAGTACCCACAATATTCTACACATCGATTTAAATTCATTAAAAGTGTAGACCTCCATGTTAAGCCAATATTATTTAATAGAATTAAAGAGTATTGTAAAAATAAAAATGCAAATTTTGAACAATACACTATATACTCAGGATGGTGTATAACAAAGGATAAAATTCCTTTATTTATTATAAGTAGAACAGATATAGATGCAAAATTGGGAACGATGGGGATATTTGAAAAACAAAATTTTGTTTCTGATAATGAATGGACAACATTTTCAAAAGAATTTTATCCTTATCTATGGTCTGAATATAATAAGAGAGAAAGATGAAGTCACTATTAATCACTTTTTTAGTTTCTTGTTTATTGGTTGGTTGTGTTAATGGTAGATTGAGAGTAGGAACACCTCCTGTAAATGGGATTGTAAGTGCCGTTGAAAGTAAATACTCAGAGAGACCAAGCTCAATGGTAAGTGCAGGAGCTATTGTAACACTTCATACTGACACTGATGTTTTTCAATATTTGGAAAAATATTGCCAAGATAAAAAAGCTATATTTGAGAACCCTATACCATGGATAGGGTGGTGTGTAACACAGGACATGTATCCGTTGTTTATTTTTCATGGTGATCCGGTTGGTGGTATGTCTATCAAAGAGAAGTCCACAAACGCTGAAGATAATGACTGGGTAGATTATACAAAGAAATACTTCGGAATATTATGGTACACACACAAATTCGGGGTACCTTTGTAGTTTCTTCTATACCTTTTTCAGATGATGATTTAATTAATCAGGCCTTCCATCATTGTTATTATAGCTTTCTATTATTCCAAGGGAATAGTGGCATCTATACTCACACCAGCTAAATTTGGAGTGTACTAATTTAACTTTAAGACGCCAGTTTGAGTATATTGAACAAAGGAGCAAGAAGAATCTAAGATGGAGATGGACATGCACCTTGCTAAAGAAGGGCATTGTGATAACTGATTTTAGCTATAACTGAATCTTTGGGTTTAAGAATGGCCGAATAATTCGGCCATTCCAAAAGTTCAAAAGGAACTCAGCCTTCATGCAAGCCACATTCCCGCTTCAGGCCAAAAAAGCGGGTTTGTTCTTCACTCATACCCGGTTCCCATTTTTGCGTCGTATGGGTATCCCCTACAGAAAGGTAGCCTTGATCCCATAAAGGATGATATTCAAGACCATGCTCTGTCAGGTATTGATGTACCTTGCGATTGTCCCAGTCGATAATCGGCAGTATCTTGTAAACACCACGCTGCACTGCCAACACTGGTAAATTAGCTCGGCTTTCCGATTGCTGACGACGTAACCCTGCAAACCATATCTGCGCATCCAATGTTTTCAGCGCACGGTTCATCGGCTCAACTTTATTGATCTGGTTATAACGTTCAATCCCATCAACGCCCTGTTCCCACAGTTTGCCATAACGCGCTTCCTGCCAAGTCGGGCTTTGTTCTGCACGAAATATTTTCAGGTTCAGGTTTAGTTTATCAGCCAGTTTATCGATGAACTGATAAGTTTCCGGAAACAGGTAGCCGGTATCCGTCAGGATAACAGGAATATCAGGGTATTCCTGCGTGACCAGATGCAGGCAGACTGCCGCCTGAATACCAAAACTGGATGAAAGGACAAACTCACCGGGCAGATGTTCCAGTGCCCATATGACGCGTTGACGAGCATCCAGTAACTCCAGTTGTTGGTTTGTCTCAGTGAGCGCTTCCGTGCGCTGCTCAGGAGACAAAGCCAGTAACTCAGCTAAATGTGGCTGGCTCATACTGCTTCCTGCCAGTCGTAAAAGTCGATAGCGGAGTTCAATACAGGTTTGACAATGTCAGTTCGGATCAGGAAATCGCCAAAGTCTTCATTTTCATTACGCTCTGTAGCCCAGCGACCAATAAGTTCATCCAGAATAGTCAGGATCTCAGCAGAGGTGATATTTTCCTGATACATACGAGGAATTCGACTACCATTGCGATTTCCACCAAGATGCAGGTTATAACGATCCGGCGCTTTGCCCACCAGCCCGATTTCTGCCAGCATCGCCCGGCCACATCCGTTGGGGCAACCTGTAACACGCAGAACGATATGTTCGTGGCTGACACCGTGTTTTGCCATTAACGCATCGACATGATCAACAAAGATTGGCAGGAAACGTTCCGCTTCTGCCATCGCTAATGGGCAAGTCGGAAACGAAACACACGCCATAGAATGGTGACGCAATGAGGTCACTCCGTCATCAATAAGACCATGCGCGCGGGCAATGGATTCAATACGCGCTTTTTCACTTTCAGCCACTCCCGCTACTATCAGGTTCTGATTTGCGGTAAGACGAAAATCACCTTTGTGAATTCGGGCGATTTCTGCCACCCCGGTTTTTAGTGGTTTGTCCGGGTAATCCAGCAAGCGGCCATTTTCAATAAACAGGGTCAAATGCCATTGATCATCAATGCCTTTTAACCAGCCAATCTGATCGCCTCGTTCGGTAAATTCATAAGGTCGGACAGGCTCAAATTTCACACCTGCACGTTTTTCAACTTCCTGCCTGAAAGTTTCAACGCCGACACGCTCAAGGGTATATTTGGTTTTAGCATTTTTACGTTCAGTTCGGTTACCCCAGTCACGCTGTGTTGTCACGATGGACTCAGCAATTGCCAGTGTATGCTCTAGTGGGATATAGCCAAATTCACTTGCCAGACGTGGGAAAGTGTTCTTATCGCCGTGAGTCATGGCTAATCCGCCACCCACCAGCACGTTAAAACCGATCAACTGATCATTCTCTGCAATAGCAACAAAGTTCATATCATTGGCATGCAGATCAACATCATTTTGTGGTGGGATGACAACTGATGTTTTAAATTTACGTGGTAGATACGTTTTACCGAGGATCGGCTCTTCGTCGGTTGTAGCGATTTTTTCTTTATCCAGCCAGATCTCAGCGTACGCGCTGGTACGTGGTAGGAGGTGTTCGGATATTTTCTTCGCCCATTCATAAGCCTGCTGATGCAAAGCCGACTGCACTGGATTAGAGGTACACAGTACATTACGGTTAACATCGTTGGCGGTTGCCAGTGAATCCAATCCCATTTGAGCCAGTAATTGATGCGCCGGTTTGACGTTGTTTTTCAGGATGCCGTGAAACTGGAATGTCTGCCGGTTAGTCAGTCGAATACTGCCATACAGCGTGCTCTCTGTCGCAAACCGATCAATGCCCAGCCATTGGCGGGGAGTAATAATTCCTCCCGGCAGGCGGCAGCGCAGCATCATAGCATGGCGGGGTTCCAGTTTTTGTTCCGCGCGCTCAGCTCTGATATCACGATCATCCTGTTGATACATACCGTGAAAACGGATGAGGAGAAAATTATCGCCTTCAAACCCGCCTGTCAGCCCATTTTTTAAATCTTCGCTGATCGTCCCGCGTAAATAGTTGCTTTCTGACTTCATACGTTCACTGTCAGCGAGTTTACCTTCAACAATCAAAGGACCTTGTTTTTCATTGCTCATTGTTTTCATGATCGTTTTCATTGCCCGTTGGTTTTTATACTTATAGTTTTTTCGTTATTTTTGCTAGTAAACATCTCTCTGATAACGACGTTCGAGGCGCAGTTCACTTAGGAATTCATCGGCCTGCTCTGCATCCATCCCACCCTGTTGTGAAATGATATCCAGCAATGCCTGCTCTACATCTTTTGCCATACGATTGGCATCTCCACAGATGTATAAATGTGCTCCCTCACTAATCCAGCGCCAGATTTCCTCGCCCCGCTCACGCAGCTTATCCTGCACATACACTTTATGCTGTTGATCCCGCGACCATGCCAAATCAATACGGGTGAGTAACCCCTCTTTGACATAACGCTGAAATTCCACCTGATACAGAAAATCTTCTACAAAATGAGGGTTGCCAAAGAACAGCCAGTTTTTACCTTCAGCGCCCTGATTATCCCGTTGTTGCAGGAATGCCCGGAATGGAGCCACTCCGGTACCGGGGCCAATCATGATCACCGGGGTTTGTGGATCGGCGGGTAAGCGGAAGTTATCGTTATGCTCAATAAAGACACGGATGTTGTCATCTTCCTGTAACCGATCAGCCAGATAACCTGATGCCCCACCGGTACGGGCACGACCATCTATGTCATAACGAACTACACCAACGGTAATGTGTACTTCATTTTCGACTTCATCCTGAGAAGAGGCAATCGAGTATAGGCGTGGAGTTAATGGACGTAATATATCGATAAATTGCTGAGCTTCAGGTTGCTGAGATGCCTGCCTGACCATATCCACAATAGGCGTTTTTTGGGCATATTGTTGCAGCGTTGATTTCTCAGAGCACAAAGCAAGCAAACTTTCATCTTTCGTCAGAGCCGCATACTTTTCAACAATAACACCCGTGTTTTGTGTCAGTTCAAGATGGCTGGTCAAAGCCTCACGCAAAGCAAGTGACTTTCCATGTACTGTGACAGTTTCAGTTCCTTCCAGATGAAGCAAACCTATCAACTCATCAACCAATACCGGATCGTTTTCAAACCAAACCCCCAATGAATCACCGGGCTGATAACGCAAACCCGAATCCCCCAGATCAATTTCAATGTGGCGGACATCTTTATCAGATGTGCGTCCGGTGATTTTCTGGTTAACCAATAGAGAAGCAGTCAACGGCGCTTCTTTGGTATAAGGGCTGGAGAGAGCTGTACCAGCCGACACTACTGCCTTTGTTGTGGCTATTGCAGTATTTGCCGGAGTTGGTAAGCGTTGTTTCAGAATATCGGTCAGTTGTTGACACCATTGCGTAGCAATATCCTGATATTCCACATCAGCATCAACGCGATCCAGTAATCGCTGAGCACCTAATTCACTCAGGCGGCGGTCAAAATCTTTACCTGACTGGCAAAAGTGTTCATAGGAGGTATCTCCTAAGCTAAATACAGCGTAAGCCGTCTCTTTCATCGGAGCTGCTTTTTTGGAATGCAGATATTTATGTAGTGCTACAGCTTCTTCAGCAGGTTCACCTTCACCCTGCGTTGAAGCAATAATAATCAATACTCGTTCTTTTGCGATCTGTTTGAATTTATAATCACCAGCATTAACTAAATTCACACTCAAATTCTGCGCCAGCAAAGCGTCTCTGAGCTGTTCTGCCAGACGCCTTGCATTACCCGTCTGAGAAGCCGAAATCAGTGTCACGGTTTCCTGTTCAGGCTCAGGTATGCCTGACACTGCGGCTACCGTGTTGGTTTGCGGTTGAGAATTCAACATTCCCCAAAAATAGCCTGATAACCAAGCCAGTTGGTGCCCAGAAAAATCACTAACCTCTGATTGCAGGCGTGACAATTGTTCCTGAGATACAGGTAGTAATGCAGTTGAAGGTGGTTTTGCAGTCATTATCCAGTGCCCTTTGCTATAGCCAATACCCATGATTAACAGTCACAAACATGGAGTAATCATAAGGTTATCCCAGAACAGGCGTCGGACTTAAAGAAAGGTTAGCAATATCTAATAACTAAATTACCTAACTTTATTTACAGATTTAATATATCGATAAAGTTGTTAAACGCTGGATTTTATTTCTACAGAAAAATCACGTTAGGCGCGAAAGTTCAGGTAGAATAGCCGGCCTTTTGAATTCAGGAAAAAGTATTATGAGCACTACCATCTTTAAAGATTTTCAATTTGAAGCGGCGCATCGCCTGCCACATGTTCCTGAAGGACATAAATGTGGTCGCTTGCATGGGCATTCATTTATGGTTCGTCTGGAAATCACCGGTGAGATTGATCCTCATAGCGGATGGCTCATGGACTTTGCCGATGTGAAAGCCATCTTCAAGCCAATTTGGGAGCGGCTGGACCACAATTATCTCAATGAGATCCCCGGTCTGGAAAACCCAACCAGCGAAGTACTGGCTCAATGGATTTGGAGAGAGTTACAACCAGCTTTGCCACAGCTCAGCGCCGTTATGGTTAAAGAAACCTGTAGCGCCGGTTGTATCTATCGTGGAAAGTAAGACATTCAGCACCAAATTTTGGTGCTGAATGCACAATAAACAAGCGCGAACGCACATCAGGCGATATTTAAGTATTTGTGTGTCTGCATCGAGAAACGCCAGTTACGGGCAATGCAGGTTTCAATACATAAGCGGGTTGCTTCTTCTTTCTGACTGATAGGCTGTAAGGCAATAACCGGTCTGTTATTTTCATCAAGCATAGTCAATAGATCATCCAATGATTCAATATCGCGCTCACGCCCGACAGGGTGCTTAATTTCATTCGCGCGATTCATCGCTTCAGGCAATACTTTGTATCCGCCCCGCATTTTCACTTTTGGTGAGACGGTTACCCAAGTTTTGTCCGTACAGTGGATCGCGTGTGTACCACTCGTTTCTATCTGGCACTGATAGCCTGCATTTTCCAGTGCTTCCGTCAGGGGACGTAAATCATACAAACACGGCTCTCCACCCGTAATTACGATATGACGAGCGGTATATCCCTGACGCGTGAACAAATTAATGATTTGCTCTGGTGTGGCAGCGCCCCAGGTATCGCTATCCTGCGATTTTACCAGTATGTTTTCCATCGCCTGCTGCTTATCAGCTTCTTTTTCCCAAGTATGCTTGGTATCACACCAGCTGCACCCTACCGGACATCCCTGTAACCGTATGAAAACAGCAGGAACTCCGGTAAACACACCTTCTCCCTGCAAAGTCTGAAACATCTCATTTATTGGGTAAATCATAAAAAAACTCTGGTTTTAATAAACTGCCCGTTATTATTACAGATATCTATCCCGCGGACATCCATCTTTATGGTATCGTACGAGGTTGCTTTTGCTGGTATCTGACACCAGACAGGGCATTGTATACCTGAAATAGCATATGCCTGAAATAGCATTGTATGCCTGAAAATACTCTCTGGCATGAAAGATAGATGGGATTAACGAATGCAAGACAATGAAAATCAGCTTAAACAGGGTCTGAGTGTGAGGCATATCCGCTTCATGGCTTTAGGCTCTGCAATAGGCACAGGGCTGTTTTATGGCTCAGCAGCTGCAATACAACAAGCAGGACCGGCTGTATTGCTGGCATATTTAATTGGCGGTGCTGCCGTATTTATGGTGATGAGAGCACTCGGCGAAATGGCCGTTCACCATCCTGTTTCCGGTTCTTTTTCGCAGTATGCAAGCCATTATCTGGGCCCATTAGCCGGTTTCCTGACGGGTTGGCTCTATGTTCTTGAAATGCTGTTTGTTTGCCTCGCTGATATCACTGCATTCGGCTTGTACATGAAATTTTGGTTTCCCGATGTTGATCAATGGATTTGGGTTCTGAGTATCGTCTGTTTTATTGGTGCGCTGAATTTATGCCATGTGAAAATTTTCGGTGAAATGGAGTTCTGGCTTTCTATCGTTAAGGTCACTGCCATTATTGCCATGATCATTGGTGGTCTTGCAATTATGATCTTTGGTTTTGGTCAGACAACAGAGCATGCCACCGGGATCGCTAATTTATGGGAATATGGCGGCTTTATGCCGAATGGCATCAGCGGAGTGGTTGCTTCAATGGCGATTGTAATGTTTGCTTTCGGCGGAATAGAAGTCATTGGTATCACTGCCAGTGAAGCAAAAGATCCGGCAAAAACAATCCCTAAAGCGATTAATGCTGTTCCCTTCCGTATTTTAATCTTCTATGTCCTGACTTTATGTATCCTGATGTGTATCTATCCATGGGATCAAATTGGTCAGAATGGAAGCCCATTTGTACAGATTTTTTCTGATCTGAAAATCAGTGCAGCTGCGCATGTTCTGAATGTTGTTGTTATTACTGCTGCCATTTCAGCCATCAATAGCGATATTTTTGGTGCCGGACGAATGATGTATGGCATGGCTCAGGAAGGACAAGCACCTGAGGCGTTTAAGAAGCTGACCCGAAATGGAGTTCCATGGATGACTGTTCTGGTCATGATTGTGGTTCTACTGCTCGGTGTCATGCTCAATTGGCTGCTTCCCGGCAATATTTTTATTATTATTGCATCTGTCGCCACATTTGCCACTGTCTGGGTGTGGTTGATGATTCTGCTTTCTCATGTGGCTATGCGTCGTAAAATGAGTCCAGAAGAAATCAGAACCTTGAAATTTCCGGTACCAATGTGGCCCACTGCTCCCATAATTACGATTATTTTTATGAGTGCAATTATCCTGCTACTCGGATATTTCGAGCAAACGAGAGATGCTTTATACATTGGCGCTGGCTGGGTGATCATCCTAACCATTGCCTATTTTTTCAGCATAAAGAAAAAACTTGCCACACCTCATCGTGCTAGCCAATAAAATTGGTCTCTAAAAACGCCGGAGCAATTTCCGGCGTTTTGCTCTTTTTGACCTTTCACTACTCTTACTTAATTGAAGATCTTCGTAACTTATAACGAAAATCGGACAAGAAGTGGATTATGATCAGAAGCAATGGTTGTTAAAACGGTTGCACTCTGGACTGTTAATTCACGATAAAAAACAAAGTCTAAGGGTTTACCAAATACAATTGTTCTATGATCGTCGTTAAAATAGACTTCTTTTAGCCCCATGCGCTGTGCAAAACGCTCCAGCACTCTGAATCTCCGACGACTCCACGCATTAAAATCACCGGCAAAGATCACTGGCCCATCATGTAACTTAATATAGATACCAATGTTATCCAACTGACGACTATAAACGTCAACGCCAAGGCTGAAGTTAATGGCATGTACATTCACTACCATCAGCTGCTGTTCATCGGCTAAAGGGTACATAGTAATAAGAGATGATTTAGAAAGCCTTAATATCGGCTCTTTTTCCCTTAACGGACAACAATAGATGGGTGAAGAAGAGGCTAATGTCATCACACCCGATGGATGTTGAGGAATAGCAAATGCAGGTACTTGATCTGCAACCAAGCCACTGGCTGTGATGAATTTCAGTAAGTCAGGAGTGGTTTGTGCTTCTTGCAGTAAAATAAGATCGCTTTTTTCAATTAAGGAAGATAAAACACTTTGCCACCGTGGACGTTGCTGTTTATGGATATTCCAAATAGCAACAGAAAACACATTATTATCAGCAAAAAATGGCTCTCCACATGGCAAGAGTGCTTCTTCAAGTAATCGCGTGGAAGTAGGAAAAACCCTCTCTACAGGCTGCCCTGCGATATATCTTACTGCATAATTTTTATGAGCCAGATTTTTTCTCTCACGGGCTCTTCTCACATACCTATTTCTTATCAAATTGCACCCCAACCTACCTTAATGCATCGACCTTCATTAATATGACACCTCTATAATTGATTGCAATCCTTAGTACTAAAAACAAAGTATGAATTGTAAGAGTAAATGTCAGAATAGATTTTATACAGAAAATCTTTTCCATTTATTAAAAAAGTAACAGATCTGGTAGCAAGTTATTGGTGAGGCGATATTGCAGTACACAAGTATATAGAAGGGCTGATTGAGAATCGAATCAGATACTGATAAAAATAGCTGAAATAGAAAAAACCCTGAGATTTCTCTCAGGGGTTTCTCTAAATCGGTGGCGGTGCGGACGGGACTCGAACCCGCGACCCCCGGCGTGACAGGCCGGTATTCTAACCAACTGAACTACCGCACCACCGAATACTGCTTCATGCTGCCTTTTGGGCTGGCAACACGTCTAAATTGATGTCTGGCAGTGTCCTACTCTCACATGGGGAGACCCCACACTACCATCGGCGCTACGGCGTTTCACTGCTGAGTTCGGCATGGGGTCAGGTGGGACCACCGCGCTATT
>NZ_CAWQMW010000023.1:0-9765 GCF_963895965.1 Xenorhabdus sp. PB30.3
TCCTTGCGCTATATAATGCTCCCCGGATTGCTGAGCAAAATGGTAACGCATACTGTGCGGGGCGTTCTTACCCGTCAATCCTGAGCTTCTGACAATATAGCGGTAACGGTCTATGGCCTGCGTGATCGTCAGCTTATCAATCAGTTTACCGCTGCGCCCGGCCTGCTCGCGTTCAGCATAAGCAATCGCGTGTTGCAGGGCTTCCCGATCCAGTATGACCGTCTGCCGGGGTCGTCCACCTTTAGTACCGAACACCACCCGCACAGACTTATGCCCGTTTTCCAGTCCTTTCTTCCAGGTCGCTAACGATTTGTAGGCTTCCACCGCTTCTTTGGTACGCAGTCCCAGCACATACGCCAGTTGCATCACCGCCGCGACACGCCGGTCTTTTTGCTCCACCTGCTGAAAAATGTCCCGGAATGCAGCCGGAGCCAGCGCCATTTTCGTTCCCATGCGGCTGGTATCCGCGATACCCAATGTCCGGTTACTCAGGCGGGTATTATCGGGATCAGCCAACTTATGCTTTCCCGCCTGCGCTAAAATGGCTCGCAGCACCGACATTTCATTTTGCAGTGTCCGGTGACTGATATTGCTGGCTTTGCGTTCAGCGATGTAGCGCTCAATATATTTCACCTTCAGGCTATCCATTTGCCGGAGTTTGATGCCATTGTCTTTCAGATAATCAAGGAACTGCCGGGCAATCCGCACCCGATCCGCCACCGTAACAAAACTTCCGCCCGCCTGTCGGGCATGCGTGATAAAGGCTTTTCTGAACAGCTCAACCTTTGAACGTGTCGATCCCTGCGCCATTCTCGCCTCTTCTGCTACTTTGCGTTTGTTTTATTCATTTTTAGTCGTTTTTAAAACAATTCCCTGCGTGTCGGTTCAGGTTCACCGTTCCGTGGTGCGTCAGATAATGTGTAGCAGGGCGGGATTGTGTTGAGTTATTGCAGGAGCTCGCGACGTGCTCAGCACAGCGATGACATGCTCCCCGTTCAGTGCCTGATCAGCTCAGGATGAACGCCTCATTATCTTGACGTGATTCATTTCTCCTTAATTTTTACTGCATCAGCCTGCAATCAGGCAGTGGGTTGAAAATCCGATAGGACAATCGTTTAACAGGGTGGTTAATAGTCTGTTTTGCGTGGTTTCACTGAGTAATGCGGGGTTCAAATCGGCCGTAAAACCAGACCGGATGGGCTATGGACGTTTGCCGCTTTGCGGCGTCACTTGGTAATCGCTACGCTTCAACACAAGTGACGCCTCACAATATTCGGGACGTTGATCGTGATGAATTAAAAATGTGAATGAATGTTGTACAGATAAAAATTGTATCGTTTGACGTAAGACAGAGCCTGTTTTGCTCTGTTGTGTGAGTAGCCGGTGATGAATCACACCGGGAAACTTTCATCATCAGACGGAGGGTTAGATGTCCGATGATATCTGCTTCCAAAAGTGCGCAGATGTACCGCATTGTAATGCTCTCCCTTGCAGGCTACGGGAGTTTTGACTTCGCCGCTTTACGCTGATCCTTACAGGCGGAAGATCATCAGTTAACAGAAAGAGAATAGCGATTGCCTCAGGCGGAGTCAAACGGTGTTTTCTGCTATTTTTTCGCGGCGTATTTTCAGCCAGCCTGAATACCTGTCTTTCTAAAAGAAATAAAAATAGCTTTTCATCTTTTTTATATCCATATTATTTCATCGTGATAGTTGTTATTATCTCAAATAAGCCTCTGATTTGTATTTTAACAAGAATAAAATATCTATTTTTGTCAGGGTATATTATTTTAGGATTCGGTTTAAAAATGTGTTCATTATTTTAAACAACTCCATTTGTGATCGTTATCATAAAATGAAAATGATCATGATTTCTAAGATACTTATAATTTTATATTTATAAATAAATCATTACGTTAATTAATTCACCCTGAATCTGACAGCAATAAATCACAACACAATGCATTCACTATTGATAAAAACAAAGCGCATTACCCTGATGGCGCAATGATTTTAACTTTTTCCGCTGTCATTGCCGGGCGAGTTTTTTATTTCGCTTGATTTCATTTGGTTTTCATTCAGGCCTTATTTATCATTTCCTCTCCTGATTATTTTTCATGCATTAAACGAAATAGTCTGGTCTTTGCGTCTTTTCAGATTATTTCCAGTGTCCGGTGTAAAAACAGCCGATGGATGTTTTCATCTCCCCGTTTGTCACAAACAACGCCGGACGAATTTCAATGTTGTGCCCGGACGTGATGGCCGACGGTTATCACGTTATCCGTCATCATCTCAGGGAGACACATATGTCAGTGAAAAAGCACATCGCAAAACTTCAGCAGGGAAAGGCCCTGTTTGAGCAGGGGCAACAAGCCACCCGGCTGGCTCAGCAGACAACCGGGAGCTTCGTTGGGCACGAACCGGGGCTGGCAAAGAAAGCCGCCGGGGGTCACAGCGCCGCCACCAAAGCCCTGCAAAAAGCCAGTCAGTTTCTCAGTGATGGTGCCCCCAGCGGTCTGCAATTTACCCTGACGGCGGGCGGTCTGGCACCAGAAACCTTTGTCGTCACGGATTTTACCCTGAATGAGCATTTTTCTCAGCCGTTCCAGCTGGAGGTCGGACTGGCGAGTGCTGACCCTGCCATCGACTTTCCTGCGGTACTCGACCGCGCTGCCACGCTGACAATCACACAGGATGGGATTGAAAACCGGAGTATCACCGGTATCGTTGCCAGCTTTGAACAGGGCAATACCGGGTTGCACCAGACCACCTACCAGATGAGTATTCGCCCGGACCTGTGGCGCACCACCCTGCGTCAGAATTCGCGTATTTTCCAGCAACTGAACATTGAATCCATTATCACTAATATTCTGAAAGAGCACGGTATCCGCGATGTGGTCTTTAGCCTGCGCCATGCCCACCCGGAACGGGAATTTTGTGTGCAATATCATGAAAGTGACTTTGCATTCCTGCAACGGCTGACCGCAGAAGAAGGTATCTTCTACTTTTTTGAATGCGGCAACGGGCGTAATACGCTGGTGTTTGCCGATGATGCCGGCTCTGTCCCGCCGGGCATTGTCCTGCCCTACCAGCCGGGTGACACCAGTACGCTGGGCGAGCCGGCGGTGAGCCACCTGACACACCGGGCACAGGTCCGCCCAGCTCAGGTGCAGCTCAAAGACTACACCTTCAAAAATCCGGCGTGGCCGGCCGAATTCAGCCAGCAGATGAAGGAAGACACGCTCCAGCAGGTGTATTACGAACATTACGACTATCCGGGCCGTTTTAAGGATGAGGCACACGGTAAGGATTTTACCCGCTACCGTCTGGAGGGACTTCGCAACAATGCCGTGACAGGACAAGGCCGTGGTCATGCCATTGCGATCCAGCCGGGACGGTTATTCACCCTGTACAACCACCCGCGTGAAGACCTGAACCAGTCCTGGCAGGTGGTGGGGGCGAGTCATGCCGGCAGCCAGCCCCAGGCACGCGAAACCGCCAACAGTGGCACGGGGACTACCCTGAGCAGCCAGTTCCACTTTATCCGCCATAACCAGCACTGGCGTCCGGCGCCGTTGCCGAAACCAGTGATTGACGGCCCACAAATTGCCAACGTCGTGGGACCTGCCGGCGAAGAAATCTTCTGTGACCAGTACGGGCGTATCCGTCTCCAGTTCCCGTGGGATCGCTACGGCAAGAGTGATGACCAGAGTTCCTGCTGGATACGGGTCACCCAGCCGTGGGCCGGTCAGGGCTGGGGGATGCTCGCTATCCCGCGTATCGGGCAGGAAGTGGTGGTGGATTTTCTGCACGGCGATCCGGATCAACCCATCGTCACCGGACGCACCTACCATGCCAGCAATATCCCGCCGGGCGGATTGCCGGGCAGCAAAACCCAGATGGCCTTTCGCTCCAAAACCCACAAAGGCGAAGGTTACAACGAACTGCTGTTTGAAGATGCGAAAGGCAGCGAGCGACTGGCTCTGCATGCGCAGAAGGATATGCAGACGACGGTAAAAAATGACCAGAGTCTGGTCGTGGAAGCCGGTAACCGGAGCCTGCTCATCCAGACGGGGGATGAACATAAAACCGTCCAGCAAGGTAACCTGACCGAGAACATCTGCCAGAAACGCAGTACACAAGCCAATGTGGTGCAGGTGAAAGCCAATGCGGGCAAAGCCGGGGCGGGGACGCAATTGTATGAAGCCGAGGATGATATCACGCTGAAAGTCTCCAGCGGCACCATCCAAATGACGAAAACCAACATTAAAATTTCGTTCGGGGGCGCCAGTATTGAGCTGAATGACAGCGGGGTCACCGTATTAGGCGGTCAGGTTAACATCAACAAATAACGCATTTTGATTTTTAACTTGCAGAAAGTAAAAAGGAACTTCCATGAACAACCAACTTGATCTCGCGCCTTTCCACTTCAATCAGGGCACGATTATGCTGCCCGCCAGCTGGCAGGATGCCAGTATTCTGGTCTTGAACAGTACCGATGAAAAAAATGGCACCAGTTTCACCCTTTCCCGTGACAATCTGCCGTGGGGGCTGGCATTCAGTCAGTTTGCCGAACGGGAAATGACCGCCATCAGCAAGCAACTGAAAGATTATGAAGCGATAACCCATGAATCCGGTGAACTGAACGGTTTTGAGACCGAGACCTTTGAATTTCGCTGGCGTGCCCCAAGTGGTCCGGTACATCAGTTAATGATGTTGTTGAATACCCCAAAACAGGTGCTGATTTTCACCGGCACCTGTCAGGGGGAGATGACCGCAGCACAACGGGAACAGATGCAGACCATGATGGCAACGTTCCGGTTACGCGATGAACTGAAGGATAACGCCTGACAGGGAGGTGTAACATGAGTGTTTCACAGAATGTGATGATGGGCGCAGCGGCGGCAGGGCGTCCTTCTCCCTTGCCTGCCACACACAATCATCCCTCGCCTTCAAAGGGCGGCAAATCTGCGCCAGTCCCGCCACGGACAGAAAAATCCACGTCTGACCGGGCACTGGCATTTTTACAAAGCGATACCTTCGCCAATGCCACGCTGGCAACCAGTGCCACCTATGCGGTGGCAACGGGTGCGGCGGCCCCTTTTGCGGTCGGATTAGCCGCCGGTGCAATCGGGGGGGCGGCGGGGATGTATGTCGGGGATAAAGTCGGTCACGCTATCGCCAAAGGCATGGGGATGAGCACCGTCGCAACCGAAGGTGAAAATCCGGCCAGAGAAGGCGATGCCATTGCCCACCAGAATAAAAATGCCGGGCTATGGGGCGCGTTGGGCGGAATTTTACTGGGTGCGGTGGCGGCAGTAGCGGTGGGTGCTCTGGTGGTGGCTACAGGAGGCGCGGCACTGGTTGTGGTTGCGGCCGCTGCGGCGGCCGGTGGGTTTGTCGGTGGTGCCTGTGCCGGAATGGGTGCCGCCATCGGGCAATACGGCAGTAATAAAGGCACCATTGCGAAAGGGTCCCCCAATGTGTTCTTTGAGGGTAAACCGGTCGCACGGAAAGGCGATCCGGTGGTATGCAGTGACCATCCTCCCGGTGGTGTCGTCGCTGAAGGCTCCAAAACCGTATTTGCCAACGGCAGGCCGATTGCCCGGTTGGGGCATCGCACCACCTGTGACGCGAATATCAACAGTGCCGCGGGATCCATTTCTGTTACTCAGGAAACGGGCGAGGCGCTCCCTATTTTGCAGGAAAACAATAAAGCCTTGCAGTGGGCGGTGGTCATTGCCGGATTATTACCGTTTCCACGCAATAAAAAAGGCGTCACAAAATCGGATAAGCCGAAAGCCTCCACGCAGAAAAAAAGTAAAAAGCCGAACGACAACGATACCTGTAGTGACCCGGTGGATATGGCCACGGGCGACTTCCTGCAACAGTGGCCGATGCTCTCCCTGCCCGGCACCCTGCCGCTGTCACTGACCCGCACTTACCGTTCAACCGAAAATTTTGCCGGTCTGTTCGGTCCTAAGTGGTCTGATGACTGGTCACAACACCTGAAACGGGAGGGAGAAGCCACCTATTTTACCGATGCGGATGGGGTGGTTTATACCTTCCATACGCCGGATGAAAACGTGTTCTCGGTTAACCTGCATGCCGGGCATTATCTGCTGTTTGGCTCTTTAACGGGCGGGTTGCATCTGTTTGATCGTCAGACCCAATTAACGCGGAGTTTTGAACAGCCGGCAGGCGATAAACGGTTATTGTCTGCGATCCGTGACCGTCACCATAACCACATCACCTTCCATTATGATGATCCCTTCGGGGAACAACAATACCGGCTGTCACAGGTTATCCATTCCGATGGTTATCGGGTGTTACTGGACTACGACCAAAACCGGCTGGCTTCTGTCGAATACCTGACGGAAGCACTGCGCCAGACACTGGTCACCTGTCAGTATAACGCTCAACATTATCTGTCAGAATGCCATTCTTTTCAGTTCAGTCACCTGTGGCACGAGTACGATCCCCGTGGCGCGATGACCCGCTGGCATGACACGGATTCAACGGATGTGTCGATGGAGTATGACAACCGGGGGCGGGTAGTCTCGGTCAGCACTCCACAAGGCTACTGGCAGGATCGTTTTTTGTATGATGATGTCAATAAAGTCACCACCTATCTGGACGCGGAAGGCGGTTGTACCCGCTATTGGTACAATGAAGACGGTCAAATCACCCGTAAAGTTGACCCGCTGGGGCGGGAAACTCTACTGGAATGGGATCTGAGCCATCTACTCTCTGAAACCGATCCTCTGGGCAGAAAAACGCAGTTTGAATATACGCCCTACGGTGAACTGACCCAACTGACACGGCCTTCCGGTGAGGTATTTGTCTACGATTATGATGAATACGGTCAACTGTTGCAGGCCAAACTGCCGGATGGCAAAACGTGGCTTTTTCACTACAGCGACCAGGGCGCACTGGATGCGGTGACCGACCCGCAAGGTCGATTGGAAGAGTACCGTTACAACCAGCATGGCGAAATCCTCAGACGGGTACTGCCGGATGGCACCCAATGGCGTTATGAATATGAACAACACCGGCTTCATGGTGTTCTGGCGCCCAATGGTTATACCACCCGCTATGAACAGGATGGACTGGGGCGATTGCGTGGTATAACCGATGCGCTGGACCAGCAAACCCGTTATCAGCACTGTGCATTCCATGCCAGTCCGGAAAGCAGCGTCACGGAAATTGAATTGCCGGACGGGGTAAAACAGCATATCGGCTATGATAATGAGCGGCGGGTCACTTCAATCACCGACGGTGAGGGAAATATCACCCGTTATACTTATGGGGCCTTTGACCTGCTGACCCGGCTCACCCGCCCGGATGGAACCGTCCTGCATTTTGGTTATGACCGCTTAATTCGCCTGAACCGCGTGACGATGGCCACCGGTGAAACCTATCGCTATGAGCGGGATTTAGCCGGACAAATTATCCGCGAAACCGATTTTACCGGACGTACGATCGGCTATACCTATGATCGAGCCGGCCGCCGAACCCTGACACGCTATCCCAACGGTCAGCTCATTCGTGTTTGTTATAATGCCAAGAATCAGATTTTACGGCAGGAATACTGGCTGGCCGGAAAATTAGACACGACCTTGCAGGCCGAGACGGTCTATACCTACGACCCCAAAGGCCGGATGACCCGGGCCATTTCAGCGGATGCGGTGGTGGAATTCGAATATGACGAGGCCGAACATCTGATAAGTGAGCGTCTGAACGGACGTGAAATCGCACATAAATGGGATAACCTCAACGACCTGCCTGTTGCAGAAACACTGGGCGATGATACGTTGCATTTTGGGTATAACCGGATGGGCGGGTTAAACCATTTTCAGTTTAACCAACACAGCCCGTTGTCTTTACAGCATGACCCGTTAGGACAAGAAATAGTGCGGGAAAGTGCCCATGGCTTTATCCTGGCCAGCCGCTATACCGTATCGGGTTTACTGTCCCATCAGTCAGCCGGACGAGCAACCTCCCTGTTCAGGGAAACCCTGCAACAAAACGATCCCCATTTTCCGCCACAGGCCACGGCAGTCAACCGTAGCTGGCAATATGACTGGGCGTACAACCTCCGGGTGATTGATGATGGTCGCTGGGGACAGACCCGTTACCGTTACAATACGAATGGTCAGATAACCCAGACCCGGTATCAGGGGGCACGCCCGTATGAAGAGCAGTTCAGTTATGATGCCAATGGTAACTTAAGCCAGCATATTCCCGTGGATGCTCACGGCGCCATCACACACATCACGCAACGCCAGAAAGCCGGTCGTGTCGTGCAGCACGGCAATATTCACTACCGTTATGACACCAACGGGCGGCTTATTGAAAAAACTGAGCAACGTGACGGTTTCCGGCCACAGGTATGGCGCTACCGTTGGGATGTGCTGAATCAATTGACGCAATGTGAAACCCCGGACGGCTCGCGCTGGCATTATCGCTATGATGCTTTCGGGCGAAGAATTCGTAAACTGAAAGTGCACGATGGAAAACTGACCACAGCCAATTTACAGCGCTGGCTCAATGGCAAGCCGGATCTCAGTGTTAAACCCAACACGATTATGGGGCAGGATTATCTGTGGAGCGGTGACCAGCTTATCGAAGAAACACCGCTGTATGCCGATGGGACCCCCGCAGACGAACAGCGTATCCGCTGGCTCTACGAACCGGGCGCACTGACACCGTCAGCACGTTTTGAATGCGGAAAGTTACACTATATTGTCAGTGACCATCAGGGTACACCGCGCGAAATGTTGAACGAGGAAGGCGGACTGGTCTGGGCACAACGGCTGACCACATGGGGTAAGGCGGAACGTTCCCAAGTCATCGCTTCCAATGATGCGGATTATCATGTTGGCTGCAATCTGCGTTTTATGGGACAGTACGAAGATGAAGAATCGGGGTTATACTACAATCGGTTCCGGTATTATTCGCCGCAGACTGGGCAATATATCTCGCCAGATCCCCTGAATCTTGAAGGTGGTTTTAATCCCTATTCTTATGTACATAATCCGGTAGGTTGGGTAGATCCATTTGGATTAAGTCAGTTTTTTACAGAACAAGTTACCTGGACTTCGGCGGCAAATAAGGGAACTGGCCAGACATATAAGGTTTATCAGCAAGATATTGATTGGGATCTAAAAGTTAAAGGAAAAACTAACTTACAACGTGCATCAGAAGGGGGGACTCCGTATATAATCAAGAATGGTCGACCTGCTCAGATAAACCTACATCATTCACGTCAAGATGCTAGAGGATCTTTATTTGAAATTAGTAATGTCACACACAGAGCGCGTAAGGGCAAAGGGAAAGAAGCATTACACCCTTATGGAAATAAACAACATCCAGATTACCCAGTAGATAGAAAAGCATTCGATGCTGATAGAAAGCAATATTGGGAAGATAGGGCGAAACAAGAGTTAGCTCGTAGAAATACTAAATGTGGAGGCGGATCGTGATACCAAAAAAAGTAAGTGATTATATCAAATCCAAAGACTGGTATATCTTGAGAGAAGATAAAGCTAGTTGCGTTGATGACATACGCGCGTTGGGTATAGATCTGTCATCAGAGTTCTCATCCTTCTATCAGGAAATATATTGTGATCTAATCAGTCCCAAACCTATAGCGGATCTATTAGATATCGATGATATAAAAGAACAATTTGATTATATAAAAGATAGGTATGAATTATCTGATGATTATATTCCTTTAACATCAGATGAAAGTGAAGGTATGTAT
>NZ_CAWQMW010000024.1:0-78585 GCF_963895965.1 Xenorhabdus sp. PB30.3
TAAGGTTATGCTTAAAAAGCGTTTTATCATTGAAACGATTAATGGACAATTAAAAAATGGCTCTCAATTAGAACATTCTCGTCACCGAAGTATAACCGGTTTTTTGTTAACGATTTTAACGGGATTGATTGCTTACTGCCTTAAAGAGAAAAAGCCATCACTGAAAATTTTCTACTCAGAAGAAGATATTTCAGCAATATCTTAAGCGGAATTGGGGTTAACATTACACTTTTTCATAATAAACAAAAATCTCATTAAGTAGTTCCTAAGTTTAATCACTTTGGTATAGGATAGTTTAACTTTAATTTATGGAGATTATTTTTGTGAAGGATAGCGCTTCGTTAGATAATAAATTTACAGAATTTAATGCCTTTAACTTAATTTCTTGGATTGCTGTTATTGGTGGGATAGTTGTTTATCTCTCAGGGCTTTGGCGTTCAGGTATGCAGTTAAATGAAAAAGGGTATTATTTTGCAATACTCATTTTAGGATTATTTTCTTCAATTTCAATACAAAAAACAGTCAGAGATAAAACTGATAATATACCAACAACACAAGCATATTATATTGCTTGTATCATCGCTTTTCTTTCCTCTATAGCATTAATCGCTATTGGTTTGTTTAATGCTGACTTACTGCCAAGTGAAAAAGGGTTCTATGGGATTGCTTTTTTCCTGTGTTTATTCGGCTCCATTGCTGTACAAAAAAATATCAGGGATATGGAGCTGACTAAATCACCAGTGAAAAAAGAATTTAATGCTAAATCAATCAGTGAAGATAACTGAGGAAAAGGCCAGTATTCAGCTGTACTCAGTTTACTGAAAATAAGGGAGTTGAGACAGACTCCCTTGCAAAAGTCTGTCTATACACTTCGTCTTTCAGGTTGCTTCTTTGTTGGCTTCGTCCGCTCACCCCAGTCACCGTTTTTATAAACATACGGTTATCTATGCTTCTGGGGATGAATTTCATCCAACGACTGACATCAAACTGCCCGGAAAGAAATTTCCGTCGGGATTTTTTCTCCCTGCCAGTACATTTGAGCGGCGATATTAGCAGCAATTTCCCGGTAAATATCAGCAAACTGGCTATCAGGCTGGCTGATAACCGTAGGCTCTCCGCGATCAAGGTCTTCACGCAGTGAAATATGCAGCGGGATTTTACCTAATAACTGGCACTCATATTTTTCCGCCAGTTTTTCAGCGCCACCCGTGCCAAAAATCGCTTCATGATGCCCACAGTTATTACAGATATGTGTGCTCATATTTTCAATAATACCCAATACCGGCACACTGACTTTCTGGAACATCACAATACCTTTCATGGCATCAATCAGGGCAATATCCTGTGGAGTAGTAACCACTAAAGCGCCAGTCACCGGAATATTCTGCGATAGCGTTAACTGAATATCACCCGTTCCCGGTGGCATATCAATAACCAGATAGTCCAGATCCGGCCACAGAGTATCCTGTAACATCTGCATAAGCGCCTTACTTGCCATCGGGCCACGCCAGACCATCGCGTTATCATCGGTGACAAGGTAACCAATAGAGTTTGTCGCCATACCATGCACCATAATGGGAGCCATATGCTGGCCATCGGGTGAAGTAGGACGTTCTTTGGCTGTTCCAAGCATACTGGGAACCGATGGGCCGTAAATATCTGCATCCAAAATACCTACTTTTGCCCCTTCCTGCGCCAAAGCCAGTGCCAGATTCACCGCAGTGCTGGATTTTCCCACACCACCTTTTCCTGAACTGACCGCCAGAATATTACGGACTCCATTAATTCCCGGCAGGTTATTGGCACGACGTAATGTACAGATATCATGAGAAAGCCGCCATTCGACGCCTGTTGCGCCAGTCGCATCTAATAAAGGTTGAGTGGTTTCTTCTTTCAGTGCTCCAAAAGCCCGTTTCCATACAAACGGCATCATGAGTTCAATATGCAGTACTCCATCAAGCACAGTGCAATGATGCAGTGCTTTCAGAGTCATTAAATCTTGTTCTAACGTAGGATGCTTAAATGCTGCCAGTATTTTCGCAACGCTTTCTTTCAGCAGGTCAGGATTGGTCTGCTCGGGGGATTGTGAGTTCATCCCGGCTCCTTTTCATTTTCTTTTTCAACCTCAAACTGTCTGGCCATCATAACAGAAGCAAACAGCTTGCGATAAGGACACAAACAAAAGTGATGAAGTTCTCGCATTGTGCCGAAGTCTGTTAACGTTTTATGTTCATCATTGTTATTTCATTGAAGAGTTCGACTTAATAATCACCCGAGTCTCTTTCGCCCTATCCCTGCGAAGAAGTCAGGCGTTTCTTGCATTTGTTGATATTGGCACTCTTAAGCGGAGAGCCAAGCACACAAACTACCTGTGATAACAGTAAACACGTTACATCCTTAGCTCTGGCTGTAAGTTTAACCCAAAGCACGATGAGAAACGAAAAGGTGGAGACAAAACATACTCAATGCATTCCGAATAATATTGCTTAAAATTAAGGTATTATCATGGCTGAAATATCATCGGCTCAACAAATAAACTCGTCTAAAGTAATGACTCATGTGTTCTTGCCTTTTGCATTCGGGCACGGTACATCATTCCTGTTCCGAAATATAAATGCTGTCTTAACGCCATTTTTGATTTCAGCAATGTCATTGTCCGCAGGACAACTCGGGATCTTATCAAGTGCTTACTTTCTTTCATTTTCCTTAGCTCAACTTCCTGTTGGACTTGCCCTTGATCGCTATGGACCAAAACGAGTGCAACTGTTTCTTTTAGGTATTGCCGTGGTGGGAGCGTTACTATTTGGTATTGGGCAGGACTTCACTACATTATTACTAGCCAGGATCCTGATTGGACTGGGATTAGCAGCCTGCTTTATGGGTTCGGTCAAAGTACTTTCCTTTTGGGTTCCTGACAATAAACTCCCCTCCATTTATGGGTACTTACTGGCCGTTGGGGGATTAGGTGCCATGCTATCGACATTGCCGGTTGCCTGGCTGGTCGGTTTTATTTCCTGGCGAACGCTATTCTTTGCTCTGGCTGGTGTAACTCTGATTGTTATGGTAGTTACCGCAATATGGGTTCCCAAAGACCCAATTGAACATAAAATGGTGAAGTGGCCACGGATTACCTCACTAATTGAAGTTTACAAAGATCACTCCTTTCGCAAAGTCATCAGTTTGTTATTACTTCCTCATACAGTTGCTTTCGGGCTACAAGGATTGTGGATGGGAAAATGGTTACAGGATGTAGGGCATTACAGCAATAAACTCACTTCGGTCTATCTGTTTATAGGAATGGGAGCAGGGGTTATCGGCTCACTTTTTGTAGGCACTGTCACTGAATGGGCCGGTAAGTTCAATATTAAACCCATGGAAGTTGGCGGAATAGGCATTTTTTTGTTTCTGGTGGTACAAGTTTTATGTGCTTTAAACATCCTCCCGTTACTACCGCTACTCTCTGTCGGATTTACTTTGATAAGCGCCATTGCTGGTCTGGAATACTCTATCGTGGCACAAAGTGTATCGCCAGCGATGACCGGACGTGCTTCTACCTGCCTTAATCTGCTGATTCTATTTGGCACTTTTCTCATACAAACTATATTCGGTGTGATCATCGGTTTTTGGCCTATAGATGCAGCCGGGCATTATCCTCAGATCGCATATCAGGTAGCATTCGGATTTATGATCCTGCTACAGATCCCGGGGTTTCTAAGATGGTTACTCAGTGTCATTCAGCGCGGCACATTTAAATCAGTCAGCATATAACTTCAGAATAAATGAGTTCAGGATACTGTCTTGATACAGATAACTTATTTCGCATGAACCCTAACAATATACATACTGGCATGATGACTCGGTATAATCGTTTTTTGGCAAAGACAGCGATACCGGACATCATGCTGCTTAAAATCCTTCCCGAAATGCCAACCTCCCCTAGCGGCAATGCTCCTTATCAGGTAACATCAAAAACCCTTTTTAACTTATGGAAGTCAGATCCTAACTATGTCTCAAGTCGCGAAAAAATTATTGGTGACCTGTGCGTTACCCTATGCTAACGGTCCAATTCATCTCGGTCACATTTTAGAACACATTCAGGCTGATATTTGGGTTCGTTATCATCGAATGCGCGGCAAAGAGGTTCACTTTGTCTGTGCTGACGATGCCCACGGTACACCAATCATGCTGAAAGCTCAGCAGGCCGGGATCACGCCAGAAGAAATGATCGACAAAGTGAATCTGGAGCATCAACAGGATTTTGCTGGTTTTGCGATTAGTTATGATAACTATCACTCTACGCACAGCGAAGAAAACAGAGCTCTTGCATCCAATATTTATCTGAAACTAAAGCAAAACGGTTACATCAAAAACCGGACGATTGCTCAGCTTTTCGATCCGGAAAAAAGCATGTTTCTGCCGGACCGTTTCGTTAAAGGAACCTGTCCTAAATGTAAGTCGGAAGATCAATATGGCGATAACTGTGAAGTGTGCGGAACGACTTATGCACCGACAGAGTTGATCAACCCGCGTTCAGTGGTATCCGGTGCAACACCAGAAATGCGTGAGACTGAGCATTTCTTCTTCGACCTGCCGGCATTCAGCGATATGCTGCAACAGTGGACTCGTTCCGGCACCCTGCAAGAGCAGGTAGCGAACAAAATGCAGGAATGGTTTGAATCTGGTCTGCAACAGTGGGATATCACCCGTGATGCGCCTTATTTCGGTTTTGAGATCCCTGATGAGCCGGGTAAATATTTTTATGTCTGGCTGGATGCGCCTATCGGTTATATGGGTTCATTCCAGAATCTGTGTGACAAGCGTGACGACCTGAATTTTGACGAATTCTGGGAAAAAGATTCCAAAACTGATCTGTACCACTTTATCGGTAAAGATATCGTCTATTTCCATAGCCTGTTCTGGCCAGCCATGCTGGAAGGCAGCAATTACCGTAAGCCAACTAATGTGTTTGTTCACGGTTACATTACTGTCAACGGCACCAAGATGTCCAAGTCCCGCGGAACTTTCATCAAGGCGGAAACGTATCTTAAACATCTGGATGCAGATTGCCTGCGTTATTACTACGCCGCAAAACTCTCTTCCCGTATCGATGATATCGACCTGAATCTGGAAGATTTCGTTCAGCGCGTTAACAGTGACATCGTCAACAAAGTTGTTAACTTAGCTTCGCGTAACGCTGGTTTCATCAATAAACGTTTTGGCGGCAAACTGGCAGATAAACTTGCTGATCCTGCTTTGTACCAAAAATTTGTCGATGCAGCACAGGGAATTGAAGAAGATTTCACTAATCGCGAATTTGGTAAGGCTATACGTGAAATCATGGCGCTGGCAGATCTCGCCAACCGTTATGTTGATGAACAGGCACCGTGGGTTATCGCGAAACAAGAAGGCCGCGATGCCGATCTTCAGGCTGTCTGCTCAATGGGCATCAACCTGTTCCGCGTCCTGATGACTTACCTGAAACCAATTCTTCCGGGTCTGACTGAACGTGCAGAAGCATTCCTGAATACTGAACTGACTTGGGATGGAATTTCGCAGCCACTGCTGAATCATAATGTTTCACCATTTAAGGCACTGTTTAACCGTATCGAAATGGCTAAAGTTGAAGCTATGGTGGCAGATTCCACAGAAAGCATTAAGCCACAAAAAACCGTGACAGGCCCTCTTGCTGATGATCCTATTCAGGATACCATCACATTTGATGACTTCGCCAAAGTTGATATGCGTATCGCATTAATTAAACAGGCTGATTTTGTTGATGGTTCAGATAAGCTGCTGAGATTAGTTCTTGACCTTGGCGGTGAAACACGTCAGGTCTTCTCTGGTATTCGCTCAGCTTACCCAGATCCGAAAGCACTGGAAAACCGCCTGACGGTTATGGTTGCTAACCTTGCCCCGCGTAAAATGCGTTTTGGTATTTCAGAAGGTATGGTGATGGCAGCAGGTCCCGGCGGAAAAGAAATTTTCCTGTTAAGCCCGGATAGCGGCGCCCAACCGGGTATGCAGGTTAAATAATTACCAGCATAATCTGGCGAAAAGTTAATGCTAAAAGTAAAAATGCGGGTTTTTTAAGCCCGCATTTTTTATGTGACGTGTAGCACATTTACAATATTAGTCGTATGATAACCCTCTTTATACTGAGGAATTATACGTTATGTCTTTCCTGAACGTGTTGCTGATCGGCTGGCAATATTTGCGCGCATTTGCATTGATCTATTTATGCCTCATTGTCGGAAACTTCACCTCAGCACACCTCCCCTTCTCTCTTCCCGGCAGCATTATTGGCTTACTTCTTCTATTCTGTTTACTGTCACTCCAGATTATCCCCGCTCATTGGGTAAAACCGAGTTGTAATTTATTGATGAAAAATATGACTCTGCTCTTTTTACCTATCGGGGTTGGTGTCATGCAGTATTATCCACAACTCAGCCAACAGATAATCCCAATTGCCCTTTCCTGCATTATCAGTACCGTTATTGTCATGATTACCGTCGCTTACAGTTCTCACTATATCCATCGCGAACGGACTATTATTGGCACCCGTCAGGCAGATCAACGATTACAAGAAAAGCCTCTACAAAATAAACCATCACAAACAGAGCTTTCACAACAGGAAGGAAACAAAAAATGCTAAGCCATATCTGGTGGTCACTCCCATTAACTCTGTCTGTTTTTTATGTTGCCAAAAAATTAGCCGCTCGGCTCAAGTTCCCTATTTTCAATCCATTATTGATATCTATGGCGGTTATTATTCCTCTGCTGCTGCTAACTCACACGCCTTATCAGCACTATTTTGCCGGTAGCGAAATATTGAATAATTTATTACAACCTGCCGTTGTTGCTCTGGCCTTTCCGCTATACGAACAACTCCACCAAATCCGTGCTCAGTGGAAATCTCTCATCAGCATCTGTTTCATTGGCAGTATTACTGCAATGATAACCGGCACAGCTATCGCTTTATGGGCAGGAGCCACACCTGAGATCGCGGCTTCAATATTACCGAAATCAGTCACAACGCCTATCGCTATGGCTGTGGCTGATTCCATTGGTGGTATCCCGGCAATCAGTGCTGCCTGTGTAATTGCTGTCGGTATTCTGGGCGCCATTTTTGGTCACAATCTGTTTAATGTATTGAAGATTAAAACTAAAGCCTCCAGAGGTCTGGCAATGGGGACAGCTTCTCATGCCGTCGGGACAGCACGATGTGCAGAAATAGATCATGTGGAAGGGGCATATAGTTCACTGGCACTGATGACTTGCGGAGTGATTACTTCGCTGGTGGCACCGTTTTTGTTCCCTGTGATACTACACCTGTTTAGCTAGTAATAATCATCAGAAAACTCGTTCAGATAGTAAAAATTTGACATAAGTTACTAAAATAATATTTTTGTTACAGAAATTTCATGAATTATATGGCATTCATCACATTACAAACCTGAGCACTCATCCTAGAATAACCTTTAATTAATTTGGAGATTATTTTATGCAAGCTCGTTTTCATGCTATCTGGTCAGAAATCACGCCTGAATTACAAAAGGCATTATTGCCCTATATTGGTAATGACGATTTTCCAGCTATGCTGACAGCAGAGCAGGTGGAGTCAATTAAGCAGACCTGTGGCCTTGATGATCATGCACTGGCACTGGCCCTGCTACCACTCGCTGCGGCCTGTGCCATTTCCCCTATCTCAAACTTTCATGTTGGTGCTATCGCACGGGGAGAGAGCGGCAACCTCTATTTTGGCGCGAATATGGAATTTACAGGTGTTGCATTACAGCAAACTGTTCATGCCGAACAATCAGCCATCACTCATGCCTGGTTACGTGGCGAGAAGAAACTGGTATCCATCACCATTAATTACTCTCCCTGTGGTCACTGCCGACAGTTTATGAATGAATTAAACAGCGGAACACAGCTGGAAATCTGTTTACCTGATCGCCCACATCTGACACTGGCTGATTATCTGCCAGAAGCATTTGGCCCGCGTGACTTATCTGTCACTCAATTTTTGCTGGATAACATTCACCACGGCTATCAGCTCGATACTGAAGATGAATTCGTTCTGGCTGCATTAAATGCGGCGAATCAGAGCCATGCACCCTATAGTCAGTCCCACTCCGGTGTTGCCCTGATAGATGAACAAGATCGCGTTTATACTGGTCGCTATGCAGAAAATGCGGCATTTAATCCAAGCTTGCCACCTTTACAGGCAGCGCTAATATTAATGAATATGTCAGGAAGTGATTGCCATTCGATCAAGCGGGCAATACTTGTTGAGGGGCAAAATGGTCATCTGTCCCAGTGGAAAGCAACCGAATCTACTTTAAATTTGCTCGGCTGCAAACAAACGGAACGCCACACATTCTGACCACCCTGCAAGGTTTTTGGGCAAAAGTGAGAAATTAAATAACATTTAATTAGCCAATTCTGTATGTTATCTCTCATTTTTGCTCATGATAAACATATTTAAGTAACATTTACTGTACTTATTTTTTTATCTTCTTAGGATCTATACACAATGGATTTCAAGATGCGTCACAGCCAACAAAGAGGCAACTTGAAAGACGAAGTATATGTAGCCGATTTTGTTATTGATTAGTCCAAAGAGTAAGCATCATGGAACTGGAACACGAAAGTAAACGTCCTCTTTATATTCCCTACGCTGGCCCCATCCTGTTGGAGTTTCCCCTGCTGAACAAAGGCAGCGCCTTTACGGAAGAAGAACGCAGCAATTTCAATCTGCATGGCTTATTGCCCCAAGCAGTTGAAACAATCGAAGAGCAGGCAGAACGCGCCTATCGCCAATACCGCGATTTTAAAAATGACGCGGATAAACATATTTATTTGAGGAATATTCAGGATACCAACGAAACTCTTTTCTACCGGCTCCTTGACGCACATCTCAGCGAAATGATGCCTATCATTTACACACCAACCGTCGGTGAAGCGTGCGAACATTTTTCTGATATTTACCGCCGTGCCCGTGGTTTGTTCATCTCTTACCCGAACCGGGCTTATATTGATGACATGCTGCAAAATGCCACCAAGCAGAATGTTAAAGTTATCGTTGTGACCGACGGTGAGCGTATTCTGGGGCTTGGTGATCAGGGAATTGGTGGAATGGGTATCCCTATCGGTAAATTATCGCTATATACCTCCTGTGGCGGGATCAGTCCTGCTTATACTCTGCCTGTCGTGTTGGATGTCGGTACAAACAATCCACAGCGCCTGAACGACCCGCTCTATATGGGCTGGCGCCATCCGCGTATTACCGGCAAAGAATATGATGATTTCGTCGATGAATTCATTCAGGCAGTAAAACGCCGCTGGCCGAATGTTCTGTTGCAGTTCGAAGACTTTGCTCAGAACAATGCCATGCCATTGTTGACCCGCTATCGTAATGATCTTTGCTGCTTCAATGATGATATTCAGGGTACTGCTGCTGTTGCTCTTGGCAGCCTGATTGCTGCCAGCCGTGCAGCAGGCCGTCAGCTGAAAGACCAGACAGTCACCTTCCTTGGTGCGGGTTCTGCTGGTTGCGGTATTGCAGAGCAGATCATTGCTCAGATGAAATCAGAAGGTTTGAGTGATGAACAGGCTCGTGCCCGTGTATTCATGGTCGACCGCTTCGGGTTACTCACAGATAAACAACCGAATCTGTTGGATTTCCAAAACGTACTGGTTCAGAAAAGCAGCGCTCTGGATTCCTGGGATGTTGACAAAGACAGCCTGTCATTAATGGATGTTGTCCGTAACGCAAAACCTACTGTTCTGATTGGTGTTTCTGGTCAGTCAGGCCTGTTCACTGAAGAAATTATCCGTGAAATGCATAAGCACTGTGAGCGCCCGATTGTCATGCCTTTGTCTAACCCGACATCCCGCGTAGAAGCCCGTCCGGAAGACATTATTAACTGGACGGAAGGTAAAGCGCTGGTTGCAACAGGCAGCCCGTTCTCACCAGTACAGTATGAAGGTCAGGAATTCCCGATTGCCCAGTGTAATAACTCTTATATCTTCCCCGGTATCGGGTTAGGTGTTATTGCTTCAGGAGCCAAACGTGTAACAGATGACATGTTAATGGCTGCAAGCCGCTCATTGGCAGATTGCTCACCTCTGGCGCAAACCGGCTCTGGCCCGCTACTGCCATTGATTGATGACATTCAGGATGTTTCCCGCAAAATAGCCAAAGAAGTGGCGAAAAAAGCCCAGATTCAGGGTGTTGCAACGGTCACTTCAGAAGACGCTCTGGAAGAAGCGATTGAGCGTAATTTCTGGAAACCAGAATATCGCATCTATAAACGCACATCATTCTGATAATCTTAATGCCTGCCAGTATTTTCGGCAGGCATTTATCCCACAAAGCATATTTATATTAATGTGGTTAATCCAACACTTGCTTCAATATTCCAAGTAAAGTAGCCTTTAATGACTTGTTCATGGTTACATAAAAGGCAAAAATAATGTGGAAGCATCTAATTACCAGCCTAATCCTCATAATAGCTGTTTTTATACTATCAGCTATTATGCTTGATCGCTGGATCAGCTGGAAAACGGCTCCCTACATTTTTGATGACCTCAGACAACTTCCGGAACGAGAAGTGGGCATGGTTTTAGGTACATCCAAATATTATAAAGCCGGCGCATATAACCAATATTATTTCTATCGTATTCAGGGAGCTGTTAACGCCTATAACAGTGAAAAAGTTAAATATCTGCTATTAAGCGGAGATAATGCCCAACACAGCTATAATGAACCCAATACGATGCGAAGAGATCTCATTAAAGCAGGTATTCCAGCCTCTAAAATCGTGATGGATTTTGCGGGCTTCCGGACGTTAGATTCGGTTGTCAGAACTCGCAAGGTATTTGATACCAATGACTTCACCATTATTACCCAGCGCTTCCACTGTGAACGAGCTCTCTTTATTGCGATGCACATGGGCATCGAAGCGCAATGTTATGCTGTCTCTTCCCCTAAGAATATGATGACGATACGTTTTCGTGAAGTATTTGCCCGCCTTGGTGCCTGGGCTGACCTGTATATCTTAAAACGTGAACCCCGTTTTCTGGGGCCTTTAACCCCCATTCCCAGCCAGCAGATCGCCCCTACAGGCATTGAAGGCTATCCTGCGGTATCACCAGAAGAGTTACAGGGAATGGAGACGAGGAATCGCAGCAAATAAGAGCCTATTCTCAAAAGATAGGCTCTTAATCGTTTAAAATCTTTCTTGCAGTTTTCTGGTCAGTACCCGCCAGAGTTTTTCAACAGGCCCTTGCTGATAACGTTTTAACCACCAGCAGGCAAACCCGATATTACATCCCCAAATAAAAGGGACGAATATTAACAATTCCCAGCGAGCAAATTTATTAAACAGCCCCAAATGATAAAAAAGGGTGGTGCAGATTAAAGTTTGCATTAAATAGCAGCTCAGTGCCATTCTGCCAACCTGCTGTAGCCAGAAAACTACTCGACAACGGGATATAACCGGCCAGAACCCATAAATCAGCGCCACATACGATAATGCTATAAATGGTGTCGCTAATTCTGTGATGGTCTGTCGGACAGTCCAGGCAGTGAAGTAACTATAAGGATATAAATACAATACTGACAGGGCGAGAGACTGAATCAACAAGCCAGTGACAAACAGCCACAAAGCGGCACGACGATAGTGATGAAGGCTGTACATGCCCTTCAGCCAACCATTACGTAATAGCATTGCGCCGCAAAGCATAGTTCCAATTATCTGCCAGCTATACTGCACAATAGTCACTATCATTACACCGCTGATCTGATTGATACGGTGTTCTATCGCCACTAACCCGCCATGGGTTTTCCAGTAGCTTTCATGCAAAATATCCTGCTCTAGCGGATGCCAGAACGTACTGTTTTCCTCTACCGGGAATAGCCCCAATAGATAGAACATCATCAGTCCAAATAAATATAAGACAATGCCCTGTTTGAATAAATTGGGACTCTTATTGATCCAATGTAATACCAGAAGGCCAACCAGACCATATGACAACAGGATATCGCCATCCCATAGCAAAATTCCGTGCAATAAACCAATAACAGCCAGAATCACTAACCTGCAACGATTCCAGTAGCCATCCCGCTGCCTCAATAATTCAAGTGATGCGCCAAATAACAGCGTTAAAATAAATAAAAATTTCCCCTGAGCAAATGTGTTCAGGACAGACCATGTTAATACATCAGAAAACAGAACATCGGCTTTATAAAAGAGATTAGTATAAGCGGCATAAGGCAACGCAAAGCCTGAGATATTCAGTAACAATATACCCAGAACAGCGAAACCACGTACGCTATCAAGCACTGCAATCCTGTGGCTCGCTGCTCCACTATTTAATTTACTACTTGTCATGGTAATGCAGGTTCATCACGATAAGTGCAAATGGCGCACGGCACGCAAAAATTCCTGTCGTGTATTTTGACTGGACTTAAACAAACCGCCAAGAGATGTGGTCGTTGTGGTACTGGTAGCATCACGGATACCACGCGCTTTTACACAGTAGTGCACAGCATCAATAGAAACAGCAACATTATTTGTGCCAAGCAGAGCCTGAAGGGCAATCAAAATTTGCTGTGTCAGTCGTTCCTGTACCTGTGGACGTTGCGCAAAAAACTGGACGATGCGGTTAATTTTCGATAACCCAATCACTTTATCCTTAGGAATATAAGCTACAGTGGCTTTCCCATCGATAGTCACAAAATGGTGTTCGCAAGTGCTGGTCAGTGTGATATCCCGCACTGTCACCATCTCATCGACTTTCATTTTATTTTCTATCAGCGTGATTTTCGGAAAATTTCTGTAATCCAAACCTGAAAATATTTCATCCACATACATTTTTGCAATACGGCTCGGCGTATCCGCCAAACTGTCATCACTCAAATCGAGGTTTAACAGCTTCATAATTTCTGTCATGTGCTCCTCAATGCGGACTTTTCGCACTTCAGGCTCTAAAGTCTGCTCACGCAGTGGGGTTTCAAGACCACGCTCAACCAGTGCCGAATGCACCAGCGCGGCTTCTATACTTAAGGATGACATCGAATTCTCCAAAGATAATACTTCCATTACATGATATCCATTGATGGGACATTTGCTCACATTGTTACCACGAACAACTATATCAACATTGAATATTGAATAGCTATACCTGCCAACATTCAAATCGTAGTCTTACAGGTTGTATCCTGAATCCCATCAGGGCAGGCGCACAATATACCTGCACAGCACCAATGCGCCAAATCAGGATTATTCATGAGAGGTTTTATTGCGATTAAATACCAGCAATCCCGCAATAATCAAGCCAATAAATGCAACATAGAGCGCCGGTTCCAATTTACCGGTCAGCCATGTCGAAATAGCTGATAGCATCGGCCCGACCAATTGCCCCAGCGCATAACCGGTAGTTAATAGCCCGGCCATATAATGAGTATGGCTGGGAGCCAGTTCACGCCCATACAGCAATGCCAGCTGCACCACACACATAAAACCGCCTCCCACCAGAAATGCGCCAATAACAAGGCCACTGATCCCGGGTACAATTTCTGCTACCAATATACCCAGTGCCTGAAGCCAGAGTGTGATAGCCAGACGAATATGAGCTGTTGAGACATGGCGCAACAGAATTCCCATCGCAATACCGATGACTGATGCTCCTCCGAATATCGGCCAGACAAACTGAGCAAACAAGCTACCGGGAAAACGTTCTGAAGCCATTTGAGAAAGAAATGTGGCGGGTAGAATATAGCCGAATCCGGCAAGGGTGTAACTCCATACCAGCCGCTTAATTTCAGGCGTTAAAGCAAGTTTTTGCATTGCCGTTTGCGGACGATGCAATTCTCCCCGGCGTGGTAAATAGCGACTGGCATAAACACTGCACAATAATGCCAGAATGCCATAAATAACCCATGCCTGAGCCGCATCCATGCCCCACGATTGAATCCCTACCGCCAGCACTCCACTAATCAGAATACCAATCCCGGTTCCGGCAAAAACCGCGGCACTTAACCCCGGGCGATTCAGCTTTGCCAGTTCATCGTTTGACCATGCAGCAACCAATACCAATGTCCAGCCACTCGCCCAGCCAATAAAAAAGCGGGCAATACTGTGTAATACCGGGCCGTCAAGCAGGGATGACAGCAGTGTAATAATGACTGCACCCCATAAGCCTGCCCACAAACGATATTCCACAAACCGTTTCGCCCGCATCGCATCGTAAGAACCTGCAAAGTAGCCAAGGTAATTAAATGCAGCCACAATCCCGGCTTCCGTTAGCGTGAATTGTGATTCAGCAATCATCAGTGGAACTTGTGGCGTGAAAGTAAAGCGCCCTATTCCCATCGCAACAACTAAAGCAAGAAAGCCGCTCAATGCAATTTGAATAGCCAGATAGTTACTATTATCAGATGTTGTAATTTGGTTACTCATAGTGATTAAATTTTCATGTAATCGTTTGTTTTAATTGTCGTAATTTAGTTATAGCAAATCATGGATATGATATACATCTTTTATTAGTCAATCCGTACCGCTTTCTTTTATCCTTCAAGCAGTAATCCGGAATCTATTCGGTATAACAATTTCCCATTAAAAGGATCTTTGCCATAATGCCACCATGCTATTTGCCGCACATTGGGAGTTTTCATGGATCATTGTCATACCTCAGGCTTAATTTCACTCGAACAGGCGTTAGAAAAACTACTGGCCCAGACTTCTTCTCTCTCCGAAACGGAAACCATCAGCCTGATGCACTCAGCAGGCCGCATTACTGCCACAGATATTATTTCCCCAATTAATGTTCCCCCTTTTGACAATTCAGCGATGGATGGTTATGCCATTCGCCTTGCCGATTTGAACGAAACACAGACTTTACCGCAGGCAGGGAAAGCGCTGGCTGGTGTTCCATTTCAGGGAGAATGGCCCGCAGGTACCTGCATTCGCATTATGACTGGCGCCCCTATCCCCACGGGTACCGATGCCGTTGTTATGCAAGAGCACACAGAAACAACGGAAACAGGCATCCGATTTACGCATCCTGTTCGTCAGGGGCAGAATATCCGCACTATTGGCGAAGATATTGCCCAAAATACAGCTGTCCTGCCACAAGGCATTAAATTATCTACAGCACAACTGCCTCTGCTTGCCTCGCTGGGGATTGCAAAGGTTGAAGTGTTCCGCAAATTAAAAGTTGCTGTTTTTTCTACCGGCGATGAACTACAAGCCATTGGTGAGCCACTACAAACCGGGCAAATTTATGACACAAACCGTTTTGCTGTTCGCCTGATGTTGGAAAAACTGGATTGTGAAGTTATCGACCTCGGTGTTATTCCTGATGATCCTGATGCCCTGCGCCACGCTTTTATTCAGGCTAACGACCTTGCTGATCTGGTTATCAGCAGTGGGGGTGTTTCCGTTGGTGAAGCCGATTACACTAAACAGATTCTGGATGAGATGGGCCAGATTAGCTTCTGGAAATTAGCCATTAAACCCGGTAAACCTTTTGCTTTCGGTAAGCTGGAAAAAGCGTGGTTTTGTGGACTGCCGGGCAATCCGGTATCCGCAGTTCTGACCTTCTATCAGTTAGTACAGCCTCTGATTGCACACTTGTCCGGCTTCAGTTCATGGCAGCCTCCTATTCGGCTTAATGCCAAAGCGGTTACACCGCTGAAAAAATCACCCGGCAGGCTGGATTTCCAACGTGGGATCGCGGTATTGAATGAACAGGGTGAATTAGAAGTAAAAACAACCGGTCATCAGGGTTCCCATATTTTCAGTTCATATAGTCTTGGCAATTGTTTTATTGTACTTGAACGGGAGCGCGGCTCCGTCACAGCAGGGGAGACAGTACAGATAGAATTTTTCAACCAGCTGCTGAAAAATCAATAATGATTAAAGAAATGACTAGTGAACTCACAGATAAAGAAACCCTTCGTTACAATCGGCAGATTGTCCTGCGGGGTTTCGATTTTGACGGTCAGGAAAAATTAAAATCATCCAACGTGTTGATAGTCGGCTTGGGGGGTCTCGGCTGTGCCGCTTCCCAATATCTGGCCGCAGCCGGGGTGGGAACAATCACATTATTGGATTTTGATACTGTTTCCCTGTCTAATTTACAGCGCCAGATCCTGCATCGTGATGAGCGTATTGGTATGGCGAAGGTGCATTCGGCTGCACTGACGCTGTTGGAGATAAACCCGCATATTACTGTTCGTCCCATTGAAGGATTATTAGACGATCCAGCGCTAAGCGAACTGATTATCCAGCATGATGTTGTGCTGGATTGTACCGATAATGTCGCCATCCGTGAACAGCTTAACCGTCTGTGTTACCAGCATAAAACTGCCTTAGTTTCCGGGGCTGCCATACGAATGGAAGGACAACTGTCAGTCTTTACCTATCATGAGGAAGAGCCCTGTTACCGTTGTCTGAGCCGGTTATTCGGTGAAAATAGCCTGACCTGTGTTGAAGCGGGTGTCATGGCACCACTTGTGGGTACAATCGGCTCGTTACAGGCTATGGAGACAATTAAACTGCTGACTCAGTACGGAAAGGTTATCAGAGGTAAAATATTACTGTTCGACGCAATGACAATGCAGTTTCGTGAAATAAAACTGCCTAAAGATACGCAATGTGAAGTGTGCGGCAGTAAATAAGGATTGACCCCGTTAAACGGGGTCATCTGATAAGCAGGATTATTGCACAATTCCCTGACTTCTCAGGTACTCATCATATGTACCTTTAAAATCAACAACTGTATCGGATTTTATTTCCAGAATACGGCTGGCTAATGAACTAACAAAAGCACGGTCATGTGAAACAAAAATCAGCGTACCTTCATAAAGCTCCAGTGACAGGTTCAGTGATTCGATAGATTCCATATCCAAATGGTTGGTTGGTTCATCCATAACCAGAATATTTGGCTTTTGCATCATCAGCTTGCCAAACAACATCCGGCCTTTTTCACCACCGGACAAGACACCGACTTTCTTCCTGATATCATCTTGGTTGAATAATAAACGCCCCAGCACACTGCGCACTGCCTGTTCATCATCACCTTCACGTCTCCACTGGCTCATCCATTCAAACACAGTCAGATCACCATCAAAATCACTGGCATGATCCTGTGCATAATAGCCAATAGTGCTGTTTTCAGACCATTTAACAGTACCGCTGGTTGGTTCAGTTTCACCGATCAGTGTTTTCAGTAGTGTCGTTTTACCGATACCATTCTCACCAATCACCGCCATTTTTTCGCCAACTTCCATCAGCAGGTTCAGGTTTTTAAACAGCGGGCCATTGTCATAACCTTTCGTCAGACCTTCTAATTCCAGTGCATTACGGAACAGTTTTTTCTCTTGATCAAAACGAATATAGGGGTTCTGACGGCTGGAAGCCTTCACTTCTTCTAACTGAATTTTGTCAATCTGACGGGCACGTGAAGTTGCCTGTTTGGATTTAGACGCATTAGCGCTGAAGCGGCTGACAAACGACTGCAATTCTACAATCTGCGCTTTCTTCTTAGCATTATCTGCCAACAGACGTTCACGTGCCTGAGTTGCCGCCACCATATACTCATCATAATTACCCGGGAACTGGCGCAGTTCACCGTAATCCAGATCAGCCATATGAGTACATACGGTGTTCAGAAAATGGCGGTCATGGGAAATAATGATCATGGTGCTATTGCGTTCACTCAGCACTTGCTCCAGCCAGCGGATAGTATCAATATCCAGGTTGTTGGTTGGCTCATCAAGCAGCAGAACATCAGGATCAGAAAACAGCGCCTGAGCAAGCAGGACACGCAGTTTCCAGCCCGGAGCAACTGAACTCATCAAACCATAGTGTTGCTCTACCGGAATACCCACACCAAGTAATAATTCTCCGGCACGGGCTTCTGCGCTGTAGCCATCCATTTCACCATAAGCAACTTCCAAATCAGCAACACGATAGCCGTCTTCTTCGCTCATTTCTGCCATGGCATAAATACGGTCACGTTCCTGCTTCACTTCCCACAACTCTGTGTGGCCCATGATAACTGTATCCAGTACCGTATATTCTTCAAAGGCAAACTGATCCTGACGTAATTTACCCAAACGCTCATTCGGATCGAGGCTGACATTACCGGAGGTCGGAGCTAAGTCTCCCCCCAAAATTTTCATAAAGGTTGACTTACCCGCACCATTGGCACCAATCAGGCCATAGCGGTTGCCGTTACCGAATTTAACAGAAATGTTTTCAAACAGAGGCTTACTGCCAAACTGCATAGTGATGTTGTTTGTACTTAACACAACTTTTGCTCTTAAAGTGAATAAAAAGGGAATTTGGAAAAATCGATAGTTGCCTATTATGCCACAATAAGAAAAAAGTATCGCCAGAATGCTTTCATAGCGCGCGTCAAAATCCATAATCTGGGCATTTCTATATCCAGCATATGATATCAGGCAATAAATTTTCCTAATGTAACAATATAAATTATCGTCCATAAAGACATAGAATAAGCAAAAAGGCTATTATAAAATCGAGCGGATATTTGCGATTCATAGATAAATATACCGGAAAAATAAAATGCAGAAAATCAGATGGGGTATTATTGGTTGTGGTAATGTAACAGAAGTAAAAAGTGGCCCCGCTTTTTATAAACTGGAAAATTCAGAATTAATTGCTGTCATGCGCCGAAATTCAGACTTAGCAAAAGATTTTGCCATCTAGCATATTGTCATTCAATTACGGAGTCATAAATATGAAAATATTAGTGATAGGAGCAACAGGAAATATAGGAAAACACATTATCAGTAATATTAAAAAATACCATCCTTTGTTGGCTGATAACCCTACAGAGCTTGAGATGATTCAAGCCAGCCGTAACTCACCTGAATATTCGCTTGATGTTTTTGACAATCAACAATTAGATAATTTCTTATCTAAAAATAAAATGTTTGAGGCTATTATATGTGCATTTGGTAAAACCAACTGGACGAAGCCAGAAAACCTGCGCGATTATGAAGAAAGCATCAAAAATAAAGCATTTGGTCAGATCAATGTTGCGCTTCAAGCCTTAAAATACATTAAACCCGGTGGTTCAATTACTTTAACATCGGGTATTGTCGGCAAAATAATGTCACCTAATGGTTCTCAAACTGCCGTAACCAATGGAGCTATTGAAGCTTTTGTCCGCTCAGCAGCGACGGAAATTACTGATGCCCGAATTAACGTAGTCAGCCCCAAATTATTGGATGAATCATTTACCAGTTACGCCAAATTTTTCCCCGGACAGGAGACCTGTACAGGTGAACAAATAGCGAAAGGCTATATACGCAGTATTTATGGCAAAGAAACAGGTGTGGTAATTGAAATATAGATGTCTGGTGATTAGCGATTATAAAAATCGCTAATCACATTTTGTTTTTAAACACTTTTCAACATTAAGCCGCATCAAGTTTTTCATTTTTACCGATTATTATTCCCAAAATCCCTTGAATTGCCAGAACGAGGAAAAGCAACCACAGAACAAGAGTCCAGGAAGAAGTAAAGTCATGGATATAACCAGAAACAAGTGGCCCACAAAATGCAATTAAATAACCGATTGATTGCATCATTGAGTTTGCTTTCGTAATATTAGTAGTATGATTAAAACGCAGCAGTGGTAACAAGAATGCAACTCCGGTACAAATACCTGCCCCAATCCCCATGATCATAACAGCAACAGGAATTAAATGTTTTTGACCATAAATAAATAAAATAATCCCCAGCATGCCAATAATAGGGTTAATAACAAACATGAATTCTTGTCTTTTTATTTTATAGATATAAAAGGCGGTTAATGTTGCAAAAGGTATTGCTACTAATGAGAATAGCGCAGCATAAGATGCAGCCTCAGTCTGGCCCATTCCATAAGAACTAATAATTTCGGGGAACCAAGCAGTAATAATATAAAAGTTAAACGATAACACAGAGAAATAGACAGCCATCATCCAGCATGAAATGCTTGACCACGGATTAATCACCTTCACAGGTTTATCATCATAATCATTACGGGCATTTGGGTTACTAACTGAATTTTTTTGTTTTTTATCGGAAAAGAACAGAATAAGGAGCACTGAAAATATGGGAATGAGCACCCAAATCCAGGAAATTTCATTCCAGGAAAAACCCAGCATATGCTTAATCGGTAACGTCAGACCGGTCGCCATTGCCGGCCCCAGATACAAAGATGCCGTATAGGATGACGACAGAAGAGCAACCCTGTTACTACCCAGACTTTTAAAGAATGAAGGTAACGCAATATTTCCCAGTGCAATAGCAAACCCAAACATAACTGTAGAAGCCAACAGCAATATCAGAGAGCTATTTAACCTTAGAATGTAAGCAACAATAGCAACCACAAATGTCATTAATAAGGTTTTATACAACCCTATTCTTCTTTCAAAATAAGGTGTTAAAGGAGAAAAAAAGAAAAAACACAGCGGTGACAGGGATGTGATTAAACCAAAGGTAGAATAGTTTATGTTTAAATCGTCAATAATTTCCTGAGACATTGGAGGGATATAAGATATTGGTACTCTCAACCCCAATCCCGCAATCATGATAAAGAGCAATAATTTGAAGATAAAGCTATTATTAAAGTGTTTCCCTATATTCATTATTTCACCACAGAAGTTTGAAGGCTTATCATATTTTTAATTAAAAAGTTTGAGGATATACCAAATAAACTTACTGCATAATTCATTTTAAATTCTGGCAGACAAACCTTCATTTAGCAAGCTTCCAGAGAATTAACTTATCTATACTCAATGGATTTCAAGATGCATCACGGCAGCAAGGGAACTCATTCCCGGGAGCATAGACAACTATGTGACCGGGATGAGTGAGCGCAGCCAACAAAGAGGCAACTTGAAAGACGAAGAGCATATAACTTCCACTACAAATGTTCACTATACGATAACTCTCTGTTCATTTTTAAAGAGAAACTCACAGTTAACGAATTTTATTTTCTATAATAATTTCCGCCAGCATCTCCTCATACTCGTCACAATAACCTACTTCGGTAAAACCAAAACGCTGATAAAACTGGCTATGACGTTGACTTGTTTCATCATAACAGACAGATATTTTGTAGCAATCAGCATATTGCTTCATTTCATCCAGTAATAATTTCATCGCAAGACTGCCAATTCCTTTATTCTGATGAAATTTGTCAATCATCATCCGATAAAGATTATACTCATTTGGCTTTCCTTCATTAACACAACGTTCATACATAGCAAAACCGACAATTTCTTCGCCAAAACAAATTGCTCTTGGTCTACAATATTGATTAAACTTTGATTCTACAATTGACTCTGAATTTGGTGCAACAAACTGCTCCTGTCCAGATTCAACTTCGAGAGACATCACTTCTCGATAGTTATTTTTATTTATATCTATTAAAGTAACCTTCACATTTAACTCCATAATCACAATGTAATAACCATTAATTTATTAACTTCTTTATAACCTTCTCTTTCATAAAATTTTGTGGCCGAAATATTTTCAGATAAAACGGTCAGCTCCAGATGAGTAAAATTATTTTCCTTCGCCCACTTTTTCATTTCTGCTAATAATTCCTGACCAATACCCTGACTTCTCACGTCTGGGCTGACAAATAAATCAATAACATAACCATATTTCCTTTGAACAAGGCAATTAAATGGTGGTGTCTGCTTTTTTTGTGCGATGCAAAAACCTTTTATATTTCCATTATTATCGTCTGCTACTAATAAATTAAAGTTATCATCACTAAGAGTGGAAATAATAAATGCTCTGTCCTGTTCAACCTTTTTCAGCCTTTCTGGCTGTAACTCAGCCATTTCTCTGAATAATGTTGTATAAAGTAATAAAATAGCATCAAGATCCTGCCCAGAAGCTACCCTTATTAACATATCATTTCTCCTGAAAATCATGGTCTATTTATATTTAAGGAATAGCATAATAATCAAAGCCGATAAAACCATCAACGAATTCTACCGCCCTGCTTTTATACAAGGATATCGCTTTCATAATATGTGGATTAAGAGGAACTAATAACTATACTTCATGCTTATTCTTTTATACGTCAGCCTAGCGCTCATAAGACATAATCATGTTGTATTCTGTCTATTTCACTGCGAAGATGGCACTTCTAAAATAACATGTTGTAATTGAGGTTTTCTGTAAATGTCCTTTTCTAAACATCGGGCTGCATCTTTTTCTCTGCTTCCGATATTTTTGTTATTAATTTCAATGACATCAATTCAGGCTGGCGCATCATTAGCTAAAACAGTATTTCATGTCATTGGTGCACCTGGTGTGACTGCCCTGAGACTTGCGCTGGGAACCCTTATTTTATTTCTGATTTTTAAACCCTGGCGTCTGAAATTTACACGGTCATCTCTCACTCCTCTCCTTGCTTACGGCATTTCACTCGGTGGAATGAATTATCTGTTTTACATGGCATTATCCAAAATTCCCCTTGGTATTGCCGTTGCACTTGAATTTACCGGCCCACTGGCTGTCGCTATGTTTTCCTCACGCCGTCCCGTGGATTTTCTTTGGATCGTATTAGTTATTGCCGGTTTAGGTTTTCTGTTACCTATCGGTGATGACGTCAGTACTCTTGATCCTGTCGGCATTTTATATGCACTGGGAGCGGGTGTTTTCTGGGCACTTTATATTATCTTTGGCCAACGCGCTGGGGCAGGTTATGGTGCAGCTACAGTTTCTATCGGCTCATTAATTGCTGCTGTTATTTTCTTTCCGGTGGGATTAATCCAAACCGGCCCGGCACTTCTGTTTGATGCCTCATTACTGCCTATTGCTCTGGGCATCGCTATCTTATCGACCGCACTTCCCTATACATTGGAAATGATCGCCCTTACACGTTTGCCAGCTAAAACATTCGGTACGTTAATGAGTCTTGAACCAGCATTGGGGGCTTTATCCGGTATCATTTTCCTGAATGAGCATTTAACTACGACACAATGGCTCGCTCTTCTGTGCATCATTTGTGCTTCAATTGGCTCTACTACAACCATGAAACAAAAAACTAAACTAGAAAAAGTTGAATAAAAACGGAAGATTATAGGAAACCACCTATAAAAACCGAAAGGTACTGATACCTTTCGGTTTTTACTATTACCAAGATTAATTACCGATGTTTTTATTAGCTATCAATTCGATAGCATAAAACGATATGACGTCTGCTCAATGTTCAGCTACTTTTAATGTATCCCATGTCATTAGTTTAAATTAAGGGAGCATTACAAATGAGTACTGCAAAATTTGTCAGAAAAAGTTCCTCCAAACTGATTTATACCCGTAATAATATCAGTGAGGGAGTCAAACAAAGTTCAATTTATGCACTAAATCATATGGTCATCCAGTTTACTGACCTGTCTCTGATGACTAAACAGGCACACTGGAATATCCGTGGCAGAAACTTCATCGCCATCCATAAAATGCTGGATGACTTCCGTACTGCGCTCGTTGATCATCTCGATACCTTTGCCGAGCGCGTCGTGCAGCTAGGTGGAGTAGCATTAGGTACACTTCAGGAAGTTCACAAAGGAACTCAGCTGGAAAGTTACCCGACGGGTATTCACGATGTACAGGATCACTTAAAAGCACTGGCTGATCGTTATGCTATTGTTGCTAATGATATCCGTCAGGCTATTGGTGATGCGGAAGATGAAGATACAGCAGATATGTTCACAGCTGCTTCCCGTGATCTCGATAAATTTTTATGGTTTCTTGAAGCCAATATTGAGCACTAAGACAAAAACACCATCATCATACACACTGGATTTCATGATACATCACTGCCGCAAGGAAGTTCATCCCCAGAAGCGTAGAGCTATGTAACTGGGGTGAACGAGCGCAGCCACCAAAGAAATAATTTGAAAGACAAAGTGATTTGAAAGACAAAGTGTATAGGCCGTTATTACGGCCTTTTTTATTATAAAAAACATCTAAAATAGAAGTTATAACCTATAAAATCAGACTAACCTTTAAAAAATTCATTTTTCTCTCTATAATCCCGTCTGCTTTAAAAATAAACATGAGGACAATATACAATGGATATCGAAGTTAAAGATTCCAACGGTGCACTGCTGAATGATGGTGATTCAGTACAAGTTATCAAAGACCTGAAAGTCAAAGGCACCTCTAAGACGCTGAAACGTGGCACATTAATTAAAAATATTCGCCTTACCCACCGTGAAGACGAAATCGAATGTAATGCTGATAAAATCAAAGGGTTAGTACTGAAAACCTGTTTCCTGAAAAAAATCGGATAAATAACAGTTATCAGCCTAACTTTGCCTTAAGGATAAATAATATTAACTTTTATATTATTTATCCTTTTTTCATTTTCAGTAATATTTCTTCCGAAGGTATATCCGGTTGTTCAATCGGAAAAACAGGCAATGCATCCAGCAAACGGGATCCATAACGCTTGGTCAACAGCCTTTTGTCATAAATTACCACAGCACCATGACACTCATGACTGCGTATGAGTCTTCCCACTTGTTGAATAAGACTGAAAGAAGCACTCGGCAAACTCTGCACTTCAAAAGGATAGCGTTTCAGGGATTTCAGCCACTCACTTTCAGTGATAATGACAGGGTTTGTGACGGGCGGAAAAGCAATTTTATGGATGTGTACCTGTGAAAGGTAATTACCTTTCAAATCCAGTCCTTCAGCAAAAGACTGCAACCCAACCAGAACACTGGGCTGCCCTTCGTCAATTCGTTTGCAATGGGTTTCCACCAGCCGATATCGTGGCTGATCCCCCTGCACCAGTAACATCAGCCGTAAATCTTTTACAAATTGGAGAAACCCCTCCATCGCACGTTGGCTGCTAAACAGCACTAACATTCCCTGATGAGCACCCAACAGTATTTGCGAACGGAAATAACGCGCCATTTCCTCAAGGTGTTGCATTTCATTATGGATTGTAGGCTCCAGCGTCATTCGCGGAATAATCAGACGCCCTTGGCGAACATGTTCAAAAGGAGATGTCAAAGTAACAAAGCGATCATCATAATTTTCATGCAATCCTGTCAGCTCCTGAATACGGGAAAAGCTGTTAAGAGAGCGCAATGTCGCGGATGTTATGACAATATGAGGAATGTTTCGCCACAATAACTGAGTTAATTGTTCACTGACCCGAATACCCGCGCAGTGAAAGTAAAGATGTGACTGATTTTTCTCATAACGGCGTGTCAGCCACTTTGAGATAGGAGCATGGGAGGATTCCTCCTGCGAAGCCAGACGCCACAGCTTTGCCATATTTTCGAAATAACCCAGTGTTCTGCTAGTCAGCAAGATAGCCCGATGCAACCTGACAATATCCTGTTTCGCGGTTTGATCGGTAAGATCATTTAGAATCGCTTCAGATAAGCTACGTAGGCCATCTGTCAGTTTAAATAGTGTCTGACAGCACAGCAGCAAATTATCCGGTAATTTTCCCAGTTCAAACAGATATTCTTCCGCATCCCCTCGTTCCGGCAATAATGCCTGTGTGATATCAGCCAGCTCCCTGAAACACTCGCGGATTTTTTCACAATGAGCCTGTAAACGGGTTATCTCAGCCAAAGCAGGTGGTTTTGCCGGACGGAACTGAAGCAAATATTGCTCGACATGACGAACAAAGGAATCCAGCTGCCCATTCAACTGAAATAGCGTAATCTCTCCTTCCACCTCCAGTGAATCCCTTGCAACATCCGGGATATGGTGACCTTCATCCAGAACCAGCAACATATTTTTAGCTTCCGGCAGGACAGATTCACTTTCCAATGCCGCCATCACCAAAGAATGATTAGCAACGACAACATCAGCATCTTCAATCTCCCTTCGGGCCAGAAAGAATGGACAACGGTGATAAAACTGGCAGTTACGAGCCAGACAGTTCATCTTATCAGTACTGACCTTTGACCATAGCGAATCCGACAATGCCAGCTGATGATGATCCCGCAAACCATCCCAGCCAAAAGAAGAATAATCATTGCGTAACCTGCGACACAGTTCTCGTTCTTCACTATTTGCAACAGCAGTCTGATCTTCCACCAGCAGCATTAAATCTATTTGCTCTCCCTCTGCGGCGCAAATAGCTTCCAGATTACGCGGGCAAACATAACGCGCACGACCAAAAGCCCCGGTGAATTTCAAATCCGGGATGATTTTTCGTAATAGCGGTAGATCCTTACTGTAAATCTGATCCTGTAAAGCCACATTAGCAGTACTCACTACCAATGGTTTCTGCTCAGCCCGACTGACTGCAATACCAGGAATAAGGTAGGATAATGTTTTTCCCACTCCGGTAGGCGCTTCTATAACCAGATGCCGCCCTTCATCATCTGCCAGTGTTTTCGCCACTTCTGCAATCATCTGACGTTGGGGAGCCCTTGGAATGAAGCCGTCAATGTGGGTGGATAACGCCTTATACCATTGACTGATTTGATTTTTTATTGAACTGGAAAGTGCCATATGTTTTGCTGCATGAGAATTATCACCCCATTCTCCCACAGAGTTACCCTCAGATCAGCCTGATATCACGATTATTGGGAACAGCTTTCCAGCTTTTTTACAGAAAAAACCAGAAAGTCGCTTATTGCTTGTCTGGAGTGTAGAAGCCGATATACTTCTATACCCGTTGTCTTTCAAGTTGTCTCTTTGTTATTGGCGGCGATGCAACTGGAAATCCATTGGGTATAACCTTCTACATGTCTAAAAATTTTATCGGGAACAAAGATGAAAAAGATCCTGCTTGTTATTATCGTACTATTCACCCTCGGCTCTATCGGAGGCATTATTTTAGCAGGAATGAACATGTATAACCGTTCAACCGCCTCAGCAGAAGAGACACAACAAGCACAGCAAGAAACGGTGCATCAGGAAAACATACAATCCGGGCAACAGTAATAGCCGATATACCCTCAGATTTATTGCAGTACCCAATTTAGTAGTATAACGCACGGAATATCCAATGACGGGGAAGCTTATGAACAGTCAATATTTTGTTACTCCACAATGGCTAAGCGAACATCTCAATGATGAGAATGTTGTTGTTATTGATGCCAGTGCTCCCATGCCAACTGAATCCATTGATTATCAGCAGAAATGGCTGGAGAAACATATACCGGGCTCCGGCTTTTTTGATCTTGATAAAATAGCTGACCTTCAGAGCCCATTGCCACATATGCTCCCTGCTCCGGAAACTTTCCAAAAAGCCGTTAGCGAAATGGGAATCAGTGAAAATAATCTGATCGTCATTTACGATCAGGGAAATATGTTTTCTGCTCCACGGGCATGGTGGACATTTAAAACTTTTGGCGCAAAAAACATCCGTATTCTTGAAGGTGGTTTACAAGGCTGGCAACTGGCTGGTTACCCAACTGAATCGGGAGAAGTCAGCCACCATGCGCAGGTATTCAATATCCATTTTTCTCCCGAACAGGTCATTTCCCGGCAACAGCTCCTTGATATTCTCCATAATGAGAAGGAAAAAACACAAGTTGTCGATGCCAGATCAGTCGAGCGTTTTCAGGCCAGAGCACCTGAGCCACGACCGGGCTTAAGAATGGGCCATGTTCCCGGTTCAAAAAATGTCCCGTGGACAGCGCTACTCGAAAATGGACATTACAAATCGCCAGATGAAATTAAACTTATCTTTAAACAACAAGGTGTCGATTTAGGGCAACCCATTATCACTAGTTGTGGCTCTGGAATGACAGCGGCTGTTTTAGTGCTAGGGCTCGATATAATTGGCCATAAAAAAGCAGCATTATACGATGGGTCATGGGCTGAATGGGGAGCTGATGATAATCTCCCATTAGAAAAATAAATAATAATGTACTTAAGTGGTTGAGCTGTTTCACAGTGGCAAAAACAATTTAAAAGATACAAGGGCATCAAATTATCATGCCCTTTTTCTATCACTCATCTTAAATCTATTATTAAGATTAATAAGTACAATTAAATTAATTAGAGACTTTGTGATATATAAACAGGACAACCAGTGCACCAATAACAGCAATGGCAAAACTTCCCAAATTAAATCCATCTACTTTTCCCATGCCAAAAAATGTACTTATATAGCCCCCGACAACTGCACCAATAATCCCTAAAATCACCGTCATAATGATACCGCTGCTATTATCACCCGGCATAATCCACTTCGCTATGATCCCGGCAATTAAACCGAAGATAATCCATGACAGAATACCCATGTTCAACCCCCTGATTTTATTAAACATACCACCTTATCTCAAACCACCTCTTTTTGGCTGGCTTTATTCTCCCTGACCGCATACTTATCTATGCTCTCGGGAATAAACGCCCCTGACGCCGCGATGCAGCTCGAAACTCTGGGTATATTGGGTATCAATAAGAGCTAACGCCCTGATGAGATTTTACTGAGAATGTCTTAACTACATTCACTAATTTAAGACACTAACTAAAAAAATTGCAAATAGTAGAAAGCTGTCAGTTTATGAATAATAATAAGGAATTATAGGGTTCAGTTAAATCAAAATATGTCGTTAATTAATTTAATATCATTGTTGTTTTTGATTAATTAAACATTTCCTCAGATATTTAAAAATTGAATTAAACGAAAAATAGTCCGGACGTTATAATTATATGAATTCTATATACCCGATAAAAAAGAAGTGCAGATGTGCGTGTGCCACTGAGGAGGTAAATGTAAATATAGCCGCTCACCCTCGGTATGTGGTTATGAATATAGAATAGTCTGTATTTTGCAGGATTACTGAGAGGCTCCTGCCTCTCACCAGAGGCCAGCTTTTGGCTGGACAAATTCGTTCCTGATGAATTTGTCATTCCTTTGCCACTACAACATAACTTGCAATTCGTTGGTATATTTCAATTATTTTGCCATATCCAATGCCTGTGCAAGGTCTGCAATAATGTCATCACTGTGCTCAATGCCAATAGACAAACGGATCAGATCTCGTGATGCGCCAGCTTTTATCAACTCTTCTTCGTTTAATTGACGATGAGTTGTAGATGCAGGATGACAAGCCAATGATTTAGCATCACCAATATTAACCAAACGTGTAATCAGTTGCAGAGCATCAATAAAACGTGTCGCTGCTTTTTCCTCTCCCTCAATACCGAAAGATAAAATAGCCGAAGGTTTCCCTCCCATATAACGTACAGCCAAATCATATTCAGGATGTGTCGGTAGTCCGGCGTATTTAACCCAGGATACCAGAGGATGTTGTTCCAAATACTGAGCAACTTTCAAGGCATTTTCAGTATGACGTTCCATACGAAGAGCGAGTGTTTCAAGGCCCTGTAAAATCAAAAATGCATTAAAAGGAGAAAGGGATGCACCAGTACTACGCAGCTGCCCAACACGACAGCGGGCAATAAATGCTGCTACACCAAAATGTTCGAGATAATTTATACCATGATAGGAAGGATCTGGCGTATTTAAAACAGCAAAACGATCCTTATGGTCTGCCCAGGGGAAATTGCCTGAATCAATCACCATTCCGCCCATGGAATTTCCATGACCACCAATATACTTGGTCAGGGAATGTACGATAACATCGGCACCATGTTCAAACGGACGACACAAATAAGGTGTTGCAACGGTATTATCGACAATAAGTGGAATACCGTGCCGATGAGCAATATCAGCGAATGCACGGATATCAACAATATTCCCGCTTGGATTACAGATCGTTTCACAAAAAACAGCTTTGGTTCTTTCATCAATCATCGATTCAAGAGCAGCAAGATCGTCATGATCAATAAAACGGACTTCAATACCAATATTTTGGAAATTATGTGTCATTAAGTTATAAGTTCCGCCATACAATTTTGCTACAGAAACAATGTTATCTCCCAGGCCAGTAATTGTCTGAATAGCATAGGTGATTGCTGCCATGCCAGAAGCAACAGCAAGTGCACCCACTCCCCCTTCTAAAGCAGCAATACGTTTTTCCAGCACATCATTAGTCGGGTTCATAATGCGGGTATAGATGTTGCCTTCAACTTTTAAATCAAATAAATCAGCGCCATGCTGTGAGTCATCAAAGGCATAAGACGTTGTTTGATAAATTGGGACTGCAACCGCTTTAGTTGTAGGATCAGGAGAGTAACCGGCATGAATGGACAGTGTTTCTAATTTCATTGGCATTTCCTTCATTGAATTACAAGTAAGGTCATAATGAAATGGACATTTCTCAGGCCCGCTTCAGCATCCGATGATGAATAACATCAGCAGAACATGAAGAAGTGTCTCACGGAACAAATGATCAAATTTGTGACAATCTAACTGACTGAAGTGGTCAATTCAGACAATTTGCTTATGAAATCCTCAATATGTGTACACAATGTATTTCAGGCTACATCGCGGCAGCAAGGGTGTTCATCCCCAAAAGCATAGATAACCGTATGTCTATAAAATCGGTGGCAGGGGTGAATAAGTGCAACCAGCAAAGACGCAACCTGAAAAACGAAGTGTATAGCATCTTTCAGAATAGAGAACAATAACGATAAAAATAACATCATTATCATCATAGAAACTTATAGAGACCTGAAGATACGTTAACTAAACCGCTTCATTATCAATTAAATACATATCATTCTCTACAACTCGAGAAATCACTTCAGCTATAGCCGATGATGTTTTTAATGCCCTGACTTGCATAAATAACTCCTCAGCTTCACGGTATTCTCTGCGTAGATAACCAAGCCATTGCTTAATGCGGGCAACATGATATAAACCGGTATCCCCTTGTTTTTCCAACAGGGTATATTTCTGTAATAGCCGGAGCACACCATGCCACGGCATTTTCGGTTCATTAAATTTAATCACCCGGCTTAAATTCGGCACATGCAACGCTCCACGGCCAATCATCACGGAATCACATCCGGTGACTTTGAGACACTCCTGTGCACTTTGCCAGTCCCATATTTCTCCATTTGCAATGACCGGTATGACAAGGCGACGGCGGATCTCGCCAATCGCCTGCCAGTTTATGCGTTCTGCTTTATAGCCATCTTCCTTAGTACGTCCATGCACTACCAGTTCAGTTGCACCTGCCTGCTGAACAGCATCTGCAATTTCAAACTGCCGGGCATCGGAATCCCATCCCAGACGTACTTTGACTGTAACCGGTAATTCTGCCGGTACAGCTTGCCGCATGGCTTTGGCTCCACGGTAGATAAGTTCTGGATCTTTCAGTAATGTAGCCCCGCCACCATTACCATTGACGGTTTTGGAAGGACAGCCACAATTTAAATCAACTCCCCACGAACCCAATTCCACCGCTCTGACTGCATTTTCAGCCAGCCATGACGGATCTTGCCCTAAAAGCTGTATTCTGACCGGTGTTCCCGATGGCGTCCTGCTCTGGCGATGCAGCTCAGGACACAAACGGTAAAAAGACCTTACCGGCAATAAGCTATCCACGATCCGCAGGAATTCCGTAATACAGAGATCGTAATCATTGACCTCACTAAGCAATTCCCTGACCAGTGAATCCAGAACTCCTTCCATCGGAGCCAGCAAAACGCGCATTGTATTACTCTCCTGCTACCGCTTTAGCTGGTCTGCGATTGCGAGGTTTCTGTGATGAGGCACTCTTTGGCCATACATTCTTGTTGCGTGAATGACCATGATTTTGCCGGTTAGCGCCCTGTTTATCACCGGTACGCTGAGCTCGGGGCTGGTTACTGCGCCCGTTACGACCATTCTGAATAGGCTCTGCTTTAATCGAAGGGTCAGGTTCATAGCCGGGAGTGGTGATACGCGGAATTTCCCGCTTCAGCAAGCGCTCAATATCTTTCAATAATTTATGTTCATCAACACATACCAGAGATACTGCCTGCCCTGTTGCTTCGGCACGACCGGTACGACCGATACGATGCACATAATCTTCTGCAACATTCGGCAATTCATAGTTAACAACATGAGGCAGCTGGTCAATATCCAGCCCACGGGCCGCAATATCCGTTGCAACTAATGCCCGTATCTGACCACTTTTAAAATCAGCCAGTGCACGGGTTCTGGCACCTTGGCTCTTATTGCCATGAATCGCTGCCGCAGTAACACCATCTTTATTGAGCTGTTCTGCCAAACGGTTTGCGCCATGTTTCGTACGGGTAAATACCAGTACCTGCTGCCAGTTCTGGCTACCAATCATATAAGAAAGCAATTCCCCTTTGCGTTTCTTATCTACAAAATGAACAGCCTGCTCAATTTGCTCAGAAGCTGAATTACGACGGGCAACTTCTACACTGACCGGATCACGCAGCAATTTGTTAGCCAGATTTTTGATCTCATCCGAGAATGTTGCTGAAAACAGCAGATTCTGACGTTTGGCTGGCAGTTTATTCAGTACCCGACGAATGTCATGAATAAAACCCATATCCAACATGCGATCCGCTTCATCCAGGATCAGCATTTCCACGTGGGATAGGTCTACGGCATTTTGGTGTTCCAGATCCAGCAAACGCCCTGGTGTTGCGACTAAAATATCGACTCCACCACGCAATTTCATCATTTGCGGGTTGATACTTACCCCTCCAAATACCACAAAGGAACGTAGCCGGAGATATTTGCTGTAATTGCGGACATTTTCCCCCACTTGTGCCGCCAGTTCACGGGTTGGCGTCAGGATCAAAGCCCTGACTGGGCGACGCCCTTTAGATTGAATGGGAGATTCACTCAATAACTGTAAGATAGGCAAAGTAAAACCTGCCGTTTTCCCCGTTCCGGTCTGGGCACTCGCCAGTAGATCTTTACCGGACAACACAACAGGAATCGCCTGTTGCTGAATAGGGGTAGGCTCTGCGTATCCTTGTTCTTCAATGGCACGCAAAATATCAGCCTTCAAGCCGAGTGACTCAAAATTCATAAATAAGAAATACTCCAGACTTCACCATTCCTGATATCAATTCAGGGGCAGTTTTATGGGAAGAGAAAAGACGCGATAAAACGCTTAGAAATTACATAAACTGCAATGCACCATAGGTGCGGCATTATAACAGATATGTTTTTTCAAACAGCATGAAGCATAGGTAAATTTATGTCATCTTTACATCAGGATGCTTTAGTTTTAAAGTTAATCATACGATTGATATATTTATGACCATTTTTATGGCTCTTATCACAGGATATTTTCCAACATGGCAGCGAAAACGGCTCAGACGTCACGAGGCGAACAAGCTAAGCAACAACTTCTTGAATCTGCACTAGAGATTTTTGGTAAATCAGGTCTGGAAGGTGCAACTACCCGTAATATTGCTCAACACGCAAAACAAAATATCGCCGCCATTGCTTATTATTTTGGCTCTAAAGAAGGGCTATACCTTGCTGTCGCACAACATATTGCCGACAGAATGAAAACAGAATTTTCCCTGCTGATTGCGTCTATTGACCAATTTTTTATCACAACGCCTCAACCTTATCCGCAAGAACAGATACTGGCATTTATTCATCAGGGGCTGATTAGCTATAACCATCTCATTTTCGATAAAAGCAGCCTTAATCTCAGCCGCATTATGTCGCATGAACAATTGACGCCTACAGAAGCTTATAGCGTTATTCATGAACAGGGGCTTGCTCCGATTTATTCCCGCCTGAATAAACTCATCGCCCATTATATCGGCGCTGATGAAAGTCACGTTTCCACCCAAATCCACACACATGCCTTATTAGGGGAAATCCTCTCTTTCCGGCTGGCACGGGAAGCCCTTTTACGTCAGACCGGCTGGGATAATATTGGTACCCGGGAATATGAGTTAATTAATCAGGTATTAACTCAGCATATTAATATATTACTTAATGGACTGAGGAAAAAATAACCGCCCGCAGGACGATTCGAAAATTTAATAACGTATAAGGGATAGTAGTATGAACACTAAAAAGTTTGCTCTTGTCCTATTAGCGATCATCATTATTACTGCTGCCATTGGTATTTACTATTATCAGGAACGAAATGACAAAGAGTTAACCCTATATGGCAATGTTGATATCAGAACAGTCAACCTTGGGTTCCGGGTCAATGGCAAGCTGGAAACCCTGCAAGTGGATGAAGGAGATACCATCACCGCAGGCCAGCTTCTGGGCCAGCTCGATAATTCTCCCTTTATTAATGCCCTGGATCAGGCCAAAGCCAACCGCGATGCCGCTAAGGCAAATCTTATAAAAGCAGAAGCAGGTTATCGCTTAGAAGAAATTGCACAGGTGCGGGCTGAAGTTGCCCAAAAAGAATCTGCGTTCCGTTTCGCTGACAGCTTTCTGAAGCGTCAACAGGAATTATGGCAACGCAAAATGATTTCAGCCAACGATCTGGAAAATGCGAAAACCGGGCAACATCAGGCATTGGCCGTTTATCAGGCAGCCAAAGATAAATTACGTCAGTTTGAGGCGGGGAATCGTAAAGAAGATATTGCTTCAGCCAAAGCCCAGTTCGCTCAGGCTGAGGCAGCAGTTACTCAGGCTGAACTCAATTTACAGGACACCCATCTTCTTTCCCCTTCCGACGGTATTATCCTTACCAGAGCCATTGAGCCGGGTACAATTCTGACCGCAGGCAATACGGTCTTTACGCTATCACTGACTAATCCTGTCTGGATAAGAGCATACATTGATGAACCGAATCTCAGTCAGGCAACAGCAGGGCGAGATATTCTGATTTATACCGATGGCCGAAAAAATCAGCCTTACCACGGCAAAATTGGTTTTGTTTCCCCGACCGCAGAATTTACCCCGAAAAATGTTGAAACTCCCGATTTGAGGACAGATTTAGTTTATCGCCTGCGTGTTATTGTCAGTGATCCGGATGAAGGACTAAAGCAAGGAATGCCGGTTACGTTGCGTTTTACTGACTCAGACAAGTAAGGCAGCAATATGACCAGTTCAGCCTATACAATAAAACTGAACGGTGTGGAGAAAACTTTTCCGGGGTTAGAAATTCCGGCGGTATCGCAGTTAAATGCTGAGCTGTTCGGGGGATCTGTTACTGGGCTTGTCGGCCCTGATGGAGCGGGAAAAACCACACTGATACGAATGTTGGCCGGGTTACTGAAGCCAAATCACGGCACTATTGAAATCATGGGGCTTGATCCCATCAAAGACAGTGTCGAAGTTCGTTCTAAACTGGGCTATATGCCCCAAAAATTTGGCCTGTATGAAGACTTAACCGTACAGGAAAACCTCGATTTATATGCAGACCTGCGTAGTGTAACTGGAGAAGAGAGACAATCCACTTTCCGGAAGCTACTGACTTTTACTGATTTAACCCGCTTTACTGGCCGACTGGCAGGTAAGCTCTCCGGCGGGATGAAACAGAAGCTAGGTCTGGCCTGTACATTGGTCGGCAGCCCTAAAGTGTTATTGCTTGATGAACCCGGTGTGGGTGTAGATCCCATTGCCCGACGGGAATTATGGCAAATGGTGCATGAACTTGCTTCTGATGGCATGCTGATTTTATGGAGCACCTCTTATTTAGATGAAGCCGAACTTTGCCCTGATGTTTTATTGCTGAATCAGGGTGAATTGCTTTATCGCGGTCAGCCGCAAAAACTAACTCAGGGTATTGCCGGACGCTCTTTTCTGCTTGATATCAAACCAGACTCCCGCCGGAAAATTCTGCAACAGGCACTCACGTTGCCACAAGTCACCGATGGCGTAATTCAGGGCAGATACCTTCGTCTGATTTTAAGAGCCGGCGCTGACAGTGCTGAGCTATGTCAGCAACTAGGTCTACCTGATATCAAGCTCTTTGATGCGGAACCACGCTTTGAAGATGCCTTTATTGATTTACTGGGTGGCATCCCTTCCCGCCGTTCAGAGCTGGCAGAAATCATGCCGCAGATCCCGCCAAATCCGACAGAGACCGTAATAGAAGCCCGTAATCTGACAAAAAAATTCGGCGACTTTACTGCTACAGATCATGTGAACTTTCAGGTAAAACGTGGAGAAATTTTCGGCTTACTGGGGCCCAATGGAGCCGGAAAATCGACGACATTCAAAATGATGTGTGGGTTGATGCTTCCGACATATGGCAATGCACTGGTATTGAATATGGATTTAAAGACTGATTCAGGGCAGGCACGCCAGCACCTCGGTTATATGGCACAAAAGTTTTCACTCTATGGTGATTTAACTGTAGAGCAAAACCTGAAATTCTTTTCCGGCGTTTATGGTTTAAGTGGTCGCCATCAGAAGAAAAAAATGGCAGAAATGATCAGTGCTTTTAGCCTGAAACCTATTTTGCAGCAAACGACCGACAGCCTGCCACTCGGTTTTAAACAACGGCTGGCCCTTGCCTGCGCTCTGATGCATGAACCCGATATTCTGTTTCTGGATGAACCGACATCAGGTGTTGATCCTCTGACACGTCGTGAATTCTGGTTACACATCAATGGAATGGTGGATAAAGGTGTTACCGTGATGGTCACGACACATTTCATGGATGAAGCAGAGTATTGTGACCGTATCGGTTTGGTTTTTCGCGGAAAATTAATTGCAGCAGGCACACCTGACGAATTGAAGCGACAGGTATCAACGACAGAGCGCCCTAACCCGTCAATGGAAGATGTTTTTATCGACCTCGTGGTGAATTACGATAAGGAGCCGCAATGAGTCGTAATGAAGCAAATCATGCTGAACAAGCTCCCAAAACTCAAAAAGCAGTCAGTTTTTCATGGCGGCGGCTAAAAGCACTTTGTATTAAAGAGAGTAAGCAGATTATACGTGATCCCAGCAGTACCTTAATTGCTGTCGTGATTCCACTTATGCTGTTATTTATTTTCGGTTACGGGATTAATCTTGATTCCAGTAAACTTCGCCTTGGTATCTTGATGGAACAACAAAGCAAAGATGCACAGGAACTGGTTCATGCATTCACCGGGTCACCTTATATTGATGCCACGATCAGCAATAACCGCCAGCTTTTGATCAATAAAATACAGGCCGGTGAAATTCGCGGCATTATTATTATCCCGGTCAATTTTGATGCACAGCTTGCCCGGGTTGGTGATCATGCTCCAATTCAGGTGATCACAGATGGCAGTGAACCTAATACAGCCAATTTTGTACAGGGTTACGCTAAAGGGGTTTGGCAAATCTGGTTACAGCAACGAGGGCAAAATCAGGGAACCTCAACAACCCCACTCATTGATATACAAATCCGCTACTGGTTTAATCCGGCTGCAATCAGCCAGCATTTTCTTATTCCCGGTGCGATTTCAATTATCATAACAGTTGTTGGCGCAATCCTGACTTCTCTGGTTGTCGCTCGCGAATGGGAACGGGGTACAATGGAAGCCCTTTTATCCACTCAGGTTACCCGAACCGAATTATTGCTTTCCAAATTATTGCCCTATCAGGTTCTCGGCTCTTTCGTCATGGTACTTTGCATGGTTTTTGCCGTCTTTATTATGGGTATTCCTTATCATGGCTCGCTTTGGATACTGGCTTTAGTTTCCAACTTGTATCTCGCTACTGCTTTAGGAATGGGGTTATTAATCTCAACAGTGACCCGTAACCAATTTAACGCGGCAATGATTTCCCTTAATGCTGCTTTTTTACCCGCCATTATGCTATCCGGCTTTGTATTTGAAATAAATAGTATGCCGTGGCTGATTCAGCTTTCTACTTATATTGTTCCTGCCCGTTATTTTGTCAGTAGCTTACAAACGCTGTTTTTGGCAGGTAATATCGGCACCGTTTTAATCACAAATTTGCTGTTTTTAATTGCCAGTGCCATCGTATTTATTGGCCTGACTGCATGGAAAACCCGCCGACATCTGGATTAAAAAGGAAAGAACATGTTTCATCGCCTATATACACTCGTCATGAAGGAATTACAGTCTCTCCTGCGAGATCCTCAGACACGGGCGACTCTGATTTTGCCCGTTATTTTTCAGATGATACTGTTTCCGTGGGCTGCAACTCTGGAAGTTAAAAATGCCACTATCGCAATTTATGACGAAGATAAAGGACAGGCATCCATCGAACTGACCCAACGGCTGGCGAAATCTAAAGCCTTTCCTGATCTTATTATGCTGAACAGCTCTCAGGAGATTCGACCGACACTGGATAACCGTGATGCCTTGCTATTAGTCCGTTTTCCACAAAATTTCAGTGCTCATATTGCCAGCCATTCCCCTACTTCCATTCAGGTTCTGCTTGATGGACGTAACTCAAACAGCGCACAAATTGCTGCCAACTATCTTCAACAGATTGTGATGAACTATCAGAAAGAGTTACAGGACAATACACCGGGATTAAATAACAGCGAACTAATTATCCGTAACTGGTATAACGCCAATCTGGATTATAAATGGTTTGTGGTTCCGTCTCTGGTTGCCATGATAACAACCATTGGCGTTCTGATCGTCACTGCTCTTTCCGTTGCCCGAGAGCGAGAACAGGGAACATTGGATCAATTGCTCGTTTCCCCTCTGACCACATGGCAAATTTTCATTGGTAAAGCTATTCCTGCGTTAGTGGTAGCAACCGTGCAGGCAAGTATCGTTTTGCTGATTGGAACATTGTGTTACCAAATTCCTTTTTCAGGCTCACTACTGCTGTTTTACGGCTGCATCTTGATTTATGGGCTATCGCTGGTCGGGTTTGGCTTGCTCATTTCCGCTATTTGTTCAACACAACAACAGGCTTTTATTGGCGTTTTTGTATTTATGATGCCTGCCATCCTTCTTTCTGGATATATCTCTCCCGTTGAGAACATGCCCATCTGGTTACAGGATATAACATGGATAAACCCAATCCGGCACTTTACTGACATCACTAAACAGATTTATTTGAAAGGCGCTGATTTTTCGGTGATCTGGCACAGCCTATGGCCTTTACTGGTGATTATTGTGACGACAAGTGGAATTGCTTATCGGTTATTCCGGAGCAAAATTGCGTGATGTTTTGGACCATGCTCCTAGGGATTCAATAAGTGACCTAGATAGAACACTATTGTTGGTTTTTTGTTGTGGTCGTGCAGATAATGAAAGCAAAATTCTGTCATTGAGCCATCGACCATTAAGGTAGACGGCTTTTTGAGCTATGAAATTAGGCTATTGCTTAAGTGAAAGGCGCTCAGCGACTTTAATGCTTCGCTCACGGTGGTTAGGTAGCATATGTTCAAAATCACTTTTAGCCTGAGCCAGAATATGCTTCTCAGCAGTTGCAGGGGTCCCACCACTTAGAGGTATAGTAGGATCATACTCATATTCGAGCTGTATGAGTTTGGCATGATCATCCCCCTGAATAGCAGCAGAAAGTGCAAAGCCAAAATCAATACCGGCAGTAACACCACCACCTGTTACACGATTACGATCAAAAACAACGCGTCCTTCGGTTGGAATTGCCCCGAATAATGCTAGATCATCACGCAATACCCAATGTGATGTTGCACGGTATCCTTTTAGACCGGCAGCAGCCAAAATCATAGAACCAGAGCAAACACTTGTGACCCATTGGCACTGTACGCCAATTTTAGTAACCCAGCTTATTATTTCCTCATCTTCCATTACGTCAATACTGCTCAAACCACCAGGAACACATAAGATATCAGCAGATTGAAGATCGCTAAGGCAATCTGTTGGCAATACTGAACAGCCTGCATCTGTGGTAACAAGATCTTTTGTTTTAGCAACGAAGTGCAAGGAAACACCTTTAAGACGAGCTAGAATTTGGGCGGGACCAGCAAAATCAAGTAGAGTCACGTCAGGATACAGCAAAAAGGCAATTTTCATATTATTTTCCATTCTGAAAAGATTAATGCAAAATTGTCTTGGCATAAATATCAATGTGGCTCAATTTTACGCCATAGGAAAAATCCAGCATATTCGAAAAGCGACTGTTTAATAATTACTGTTGCTCGGTTTCATTTTCGATAAAACATGTTTTTTAACAAGATAGATGCTGAAGATCCAAATAAAGCAAAGAATAACAAGCCAAAGTGTGAACGTGATAATGACATATTCATCCATCATCATAATAACAAATCTAAGGATCTCACTTTTCTCTAAAAACCAATCAATCCACAACATAGAAATCATTACAAAGCATGTAGTACCGATAAAACAGGTAAAAGAAGCCACAGCTGAGCCAATAAGATTGAGCCACAAAAACCTGTATTTTTTTCTGAATAGAAGAAAAATACCATTGAGCACCGCTATAATGATAAAGACAGCTCCCATAATAAGGGTAAGGTAAACAAATGCGGCAAACGTAGGTGCACCAATCGACATTTCAATTTCCATGAGAAAACTCCGATGGCAATATAATTTTTTTATTCAGAGAAAAAACTACTCTTTTATCGAAATATTTTAATTCGAGTTAATCTCATTAAGAAAATAACAAATAGTATTTGCAATCCATTCAGGCCGTTCCTCGTGTACCACATGTGAAGTATAAGGAACATTGAACAGAGCACTTTGCTTTACCCTATCAACGATTTCCCGTGAGTGAGACAAAGATACAAGAAAATCATTATCACCACGACAAACTAGCACGGGTTGTTCAATATGACGGATGGTTTCAGCAGGGTAGCTACTTGAACTATCATCTAACCACATGGTTTTAATAGTGTTAATTAAGTGGTCAAAGTTCGGAACCGGGTTATTTTGTTGATAATAAACATAATCATGATGAAATTTTTGTTTCCAGTATTCAGCAGTGATACCTTGATAAACCTCTCTAACAGGATCTTTGTCCTTTAATATCCAACTTGCACCAATTACAACGACTTTATCAAGAGGAGCAAATTGCTCTGCGGCTAAACGCAGTGCAACAATACCGCCATCACTGTGGCCAATAATGGCACAATGTTTAATATCTAATCCTCTAATTATTGCTTTAACATCAGATTGTAATCTTTCATAGCTAAGCGGCACATCACCGAGTGTTGATTTACCATGGCCTCTGGAATCTATCGCCACTAAATAATAATCATCCAAATATTCAGCTAATGGGTTAAATGATGTTAAATTACACATACCACCATGCAATAAAACGACCGGATAATTATTTGAGTTACCAATCGTTTCATAATAAATTTCAGCACCATCTATCGCTACAGTCTGGCCTGATTGATGATTGAACTTTGCCATTTCTTTATCCTTATTATTCGTAATGCAACTTAACTATTTTGTAATCAAATTATTATCCGAGCTTTTCATCATTCCTAATTCACATCCCCTAAATAGATAGGAAAGTCAGCAGAAAAACGCTTTTCTACAATCAAAGAGCGTAGGAGCGCAGGAAATAAAGGCAAGTTTATTACATCCTCTAAATTAATCCATTGAGCACTTATTTGATCTTTATCCGCTTTGATATCTCGATTATGAATATCGGGGTTTTTATCGGCAAGCGAGGCAAGAAAAATCAGTTCAGTTTGATGGACTTCTTTATCAAACTCAGCAAATTCATGATTACTGCCTATATATTCTCTAACAAATACCAGCCGTGATGGTTCAATCTTATATGCAGTCTCTTCAAGACACTCTCTAATTAAGGTTTGAGTCAGTGTTTCTCCAAACAGTTGTCCTCCACCGGGCAAGGTATACCATTCATCTGAATCTGATTTATACCTGACGAGTAAGATCTGCTCTTTGTGAATAATGATGGCTTTTGCTGAAATACGAATAGTGGCAGCACTACTTTGATGCACAAATAATACTCCGATAAAAAGGGAATTTTAGCAAAAAGGCCCTGCTAAACAGAGCCTTTCACATATCAGAACAGCGAGGGAATTGTCAGCAATTAGCGACGGTCACCCAGAATGCGCAGCAGCATCAGGAACAGGTTAATGAAGTCCAGATACAGGGTTAATGCGCCAGTGATAGAGTATCTGCGCATGTTCTCTTTATCATTGACATCCAGCTCAGCACCCATTTCTTTCAGTTTCTGAGTGTCGTAGGCTGTCAGGCCGGCAAAAACCAGCACACCAATATAGGTGATTGCCCACATCAGAGCCGGGCTTTTCAGCCAGATATTGACCAAAGAAGCCAGAACGATACCAATCAGCCCCATAAACAGGAAGCTGCCCATACCACTCAGACTACGCTTGGTGGTGTAGCCATAAACGCTCAACGCACCAAACATCGCCGCCGAGATGACAAAGGTGCTGGCAATGGAGCCGCTGGTATAAACGACAAAAATGCTAGATATCGTCAGCCCGGTCAGCATGGAATAGAGCATAAATAGCCCGGTAGCTACCGCACCACTCATTTTATGTACCAAACCAGACAGCACAAACACCAATGCTAGTTGTGCAATGATCAAACCATAAAAAACGATGGAGTTACTGAAGATGGCATATAAGATTTCTGGTGTATTTGCTACATACCATGCAACAAATGCAGTTAACAACAGACCACAGGTCATCCAGCCATAGACCTGTGCCATATAAGTTTGTATACCTGAGCCAGCTTGCTGGACAATCGAACCGTTGGAACGTTGATATCGGTCCATGACGAGTACCTTTTATGACAATGTTGAAGGATTAAGACTGTTTAACAAAAAACAATCTGTTTCAAATGCTATACATTAGCATAGAACATGAACAAAACCATCCGCCAATTAATCACAATTTTAGTGATATATGATTTATCTACCCGCTTTTAGAGATAACTCGCAAAAGGCTTCATCAATATGTTTTTTATGATCTTATTTCACTACGTAAACCAGCGTTCTGCCGCTTCCTTATCACTTTTTCTTGCTTCTACCCAGCGTTCCCCAGTGTTAAGGGATTCTTTTTTCCAGAAAGGGGCCTGCGTTTTTAAATAATCCATCAGAAATTCGGCAGCAGCAAACGCTGTACTGCGATGTGCCCCCGTTACGCCAACAAATACAATTTCATCCCCAGGATATAGTTTCCCAATACGATGAATAATGTTGATCCGTTGTAAGGGCCAACGTTGGCGGGCTTCATCAACAATTTTATGCAGCATGTTTTCTGTCATACCCGGATAATGTTCCAGAGTCAGTGCCTGAACATTATCACCCAAATTGTGATTACGAACTTTCCCCGTAAAAGTCACAATCGCACCATCTTCATCAGATTGTGCCAGCCACTGGTATTCCTCTCCGACATTAAACACCGCTTTCTGGATACTGATTCGTGTCTTTTCCATCGTTAGCCTCCGGTGACCGGCGGGAAAAATGCCACTTCATCACCGTCATTCAGTGGGTGTTCGGCGTGAACAAACGATTGGTTCACGGCTGCCAGCAATTTCCCATCCTCCAATGCCAGCTCCCAGCGTTCACCTTTTTCAAGTAGCGACCTGCGAAGGTGCGCTACCGTCGGATAATCATTCGGTAATTCAAGAGAATCTGTACCTACCAATTCCCGTACCTGCGCGAAAAACAGAACTTTTATCATTTTTTCACCTTAAAATTTCCCGATTTCCCACCACTTTTTTCCAGCAAACGAACCGGCCCGATAACCATATCTTTTTGTACTGCTTTACACATATCATAAATGGTCAAAGCTGCCACGGAAGCCGCTGTCAGCGCTTCCATTTCTACCCCTGTCTTCCCTGTCAGGCGGCAGCAGGATTCAATTCTGACCCGGCTGTGTTCTGTTTGTGCTTCTAATTGAACTTCAACTTTACTAAGCAACAGCGGGTGACAAAGTGGAATTAATTCCCATGTCCGTTTTGCTGCCTGAATGCCGGCAATACGCGCGGTTGCAAAAACATCCCCTTTATGATGATCACCGGAAACAATCATAGCCAGTGTTTCAGCCTGCATTTCGACAAAGGCTTCAGCTCTGGCCTCGCGTACTGTTTCTGTTTTGGCAGAAATATCTACCATATGGGCTTCGCCGGATGTATTGATATGAGTCAGTTGGGACATTCTCGCTCCTGAAAAATAAATTGAGCCGTTAAATTAACCACCAATGAAAGAAAGATTAGGGGTAATACCACTATCTCCCTGATGCAAAAAGTGAGTTTCACGCTTATGCCTCAACCCACCCTGTATGCGTAATTTCAAATCGTTAAGAGATCCGTCATCAGACAGCAAATCACGTAATGGAATTCCCTGCTCACCAAACAGGCATAAATGAAGATTACCAATGGCAGAGACACGCAGGCGATTACAGCTTTGGCAGAAATTCTTCTCATACGGCATGATCAGGCCAATTTCGCCCTGATAATCCGCGTGCCTGAAAACCTGAGCCGGGCCGTCACTACGTCCACGTTGTTGCAGTTTCCAGCCCTGCTGGAGTAAACGGCTGCGTATTACATCACCGGAAAGATGATGGTGCCGGAAGTGTTCACTCCCTTCTCCCGTTTCCATCAGCTCAATAAAACGCAATTGAATCGGACGGTGTTTTATCCAGTCAAGGAACGCTGGCAGGCAGGTATCATTGATATTTTTCATTAATACCGCATTCACTTTGACTGTGCTAAAACCTGTTTCAAAGGCTGCATCAATGCCACGCATAATCTGAAAGAATTTATCCTGCCCGGTAATAGCGTGAAACTGGCGAGGATCAAGACTATCCACACTCACATTAATCGCTGTAAGCCCCGCTTCCTTCCAGCGGGTCACATCGCGCTCCATCCGGTAACCATTCGTCGTAACCGCAATTTTTTTAATCTGCGGGTTTTCATGCACTGCTGCGATTATGTCGCAAAAATCACGGCGCATAGTGGGCTCGCCACCAGTCAGACGAATTTTTTCGGTGCCTAATTCTGCAAAAGCGCGGCTAACACGGTGGATCTCCGGCAAAGTAAGAAATGATTTGTTGAGTTGATTGCTGCCAGGCTGGTAGCCGTTAGGCAGGCAGTATGTGCAACGAAAGTTGCATACATCAGTAACAGATAACCTCAAGTAATAAAACTTGCGGGAAAATGTATCGATAAGTTGTTCCACTATAACACCTTCCAATCATGGGGGATGCAAGCATTTCTGCCTTGCACCCTGGTGACTCAGGAGCCACGGCCAAAGCATCATATCGATGTGGTATTAATTTGATAGAACAATTTACGGTAGAATCAATTAATAAAAAATTTATACAACAAAGACTTAGACGCAGAGGCTAGGGGTTAATTTCAAATTTAATCATCATATGAATCATGACATACGTGACTAAACCTTGCTGTGGGATTCTACCCCTTAAATTAGAAAAAAGCTAACGATAATATCGATATATATTTTATTATACAAAGAGTTACAAAAAACCATCAACATCAGCCTATTGTCACCTATTCATTCTGTTTATATCCTGAAATATTTGATAAAAATCGCATAAAATCATGGTGATTGCTAAAAGCATCATACTTTATGGTAGATTATATAAAATTTACTCAAGCACATTTAATTCAGTAGCAGGAATCCTATGCGAAACCGAACATTAGCCGATTTGGATCGTGTGGTTGCCCTTGGCGGTGGTCACGGACTTGGGCGCGTTATGTCATCTCTCTCCTCCCTTGGTGCCCGCCTGACTGGTATTGTCACAACAACAGATAATGGCGGCTCAACCGGGAGAATAAGGCGATCAGAAGGCGGTATCGCCTGGGGTGATACCCGAAATTGCCTTAACCAGCTGATCACGGAGCCGACTGTTGCTTCAGCTATGTTCGAATACCGGTTTGGGGGTAGTGGAGAATTAGCCGGACATAATCTGGGCAACTTAATGTTGAAGGCTTTAGATCATTTAAGCGTCCGCCCTCTTGAGGCAATTAATCTGCTCAGAAATTTGCTGAAAGTAAATGCACATTTGATCCCTATGTCCGAACAAGCCGTCGATTTAATGGCAGTGGATGCTCAGGGCTATGAAGTGCACGGAGAAGTGAATATCGACCAGCTGGATTGTGTTCCAAAAAAGTTAATGCTTTATCCCCATGTCAGCGCCACCAAAGAAGCTCTGGAAGCGGTTGAACAGGCTGATTTGATCTTGATAGGCCCGGGCAGTTTCTTTACCAGCTTAATGCCATTATTGTTACTGGAAGATTTGACCCAGTCCCTGCGGCGCAGCAATGCCAATATGATTTATATCGGTAATTTAGGGAAAGAACTCAGCCATGCGGCGGCCGATCTTTCATTGAAAGAAAAACTTGAGATGATAGAAAATACAATCGGGCGCAAAATGATCAACGCAATCATTGTTGGCCCACGTACTGATATTAGCCAACTAGATGACCGAATTGTTACACAACAGGTCTTAGAGGCGCAGGATGTTCCCTATCGCCATGATCGTGAATTATTACGGCAAGCCATAGAAGATACGCTGCAAAAACTGGGCTAATAATACCGTTGATGGAGAGTGTTTTGTTTCACTCTCTACACTTCATCTTTCAAGTTGCCTTTTTGTTGGCCTCACTCACTCACCCCAGTCACATAGTTATCTATGCTCCTGGGGATGAACTCCCTTGCCGCCGCGACGCATCTTGAAATCCATTGTGTATCCATTCTGATTAGTCATTAATTAACGGCTGGCAATAATCTCAGGAATTAGCGATAAACTGTGCTCTCAATGCCTGAACCTGATCGCGCATGTTAGCTGCCTGCTCAAATTCAAGATCCCGCGCATATTGATACATTTTTTCTTCCAATTCACGGATTTTGTTTTCCAGTTCCTTCGCAGATAATTTATGGAAATCATCAACCCCCAAATCAGATTTGCTTCTATTTCTGGTTCTGTTTTTTCCTTTGCCATTACTAGGCTGACCAAGTTGTAGGATATCGCCAACTTTTTTATTCAGCCCTTTTGGTACGATACCGTTTTCTTCGTTAAATGCCTGTTGTTTCGCTCGGCGCCGTTCTGTTTCATTGATGGCTTTTTCCATAGAAGCGGTAATTTTGTCGCCATACAAAATAGCTTTACCATGCAAGTTACGCGCTGCACGCCCAATCGTCTGAATCAGTGAGCGCTCTGAACGCAGGAAGCCCTCTTTATCTGCATCCAAAATAGCTACCAAAGAGACTTCTGGCATATCGAGACCTTCACGCAACAAATTGATCCCCACCAGTACATCAAATTCACCCAAACGCAAATCACGAATAATTTCAACCCGCTCAACGGTATCAATATCAGAGTGGAGGTAGCGCACCCGCTCTCCGTGTTCTTCCAGATATTCAGTTAAATCCTCAGCCATACGCTTAGTCAGAGTGGTGACTAGTACACGTTCATTTTTAGCCGCCCGGATACGGATTTCAGACAGTAAATCATCCACCTGAGTTGCTACCGGGCGGACTTCAACTTCAGGATCAATCAGACCCGTTGGGCGTACCACCTGTTCGACCACTTCATTACCGGATTTTTCCAGTTCATAATTACCGGGTGTTGCTGATATATAGATGGTTTGTGGCGCCAGCGCCTCGAACTCTTCAAAACGCATCGGGCGGTTATCCAGTGCTGATGGCAGACGGAAGCCGTATTCCACCAGCGTCTCTTTGCGGGAACGGTCTCCCCGATACATAGCGCCAAGCTGTGGAACGGTGACATGGGATTCATCCACCACCAGCAAGCCATCCGCAGGAAGATAGTCAAATAAAGTCGGAGGGGGTTCACCCGGTGCTCGACCAGACAGATAACGGGAATAGTTTTCAATACCGGAGCAATATCCCAGTTCATTCATCATTTCGAGATCAAATTGTGTTCTCTGAGTGATGCGCTGCTCCTCCAGTAACTTATCTGAAGCCAGAAGGACTTTGCGCCTGTCAGCTAATTCAACTTTAATCTCTTCTATCGCCTGAAGGATACGCTCACGAGGTGTGACATAGTGCGTTTTAGGATAAACCGTATAACGGGGAACGTTATACTCAACCTGACCCGTCAGTGGATCAAACAGGGAAAGCCGTTCAACTTCATCGTCAAACAGTTCAACACGTAACGCATGTTCATCTGATTCGGCCGGAAAAATATCAATGACTTCGCCACGCACACGGAATGTTCCCCGCTGGAATGCCTGATCATTACGCGTATATTGCAGTTCAGCCAAACGCCGCAGGATAGAGCGCTGATCGATCAACATACCATTTGTCAGATGAAGCATCATTTTCAGGTAGCTATCAGGGTCACCCAGCCCATAAATAGCGGAAACAGAAGCTACAACAACCACATCTCTTCGCTCCAGCAGCGCTTTGGTCGCAGATAGTCGCATCTGTTCAATGTGTTCGTTTACAGAGGCATCTTTTTCGATAAAAGTATCAGAGCTGGGGACATAGGCTTCAGGCTGATAATAATCATAATAAGAAACGAAGTACTCTACGGCGTTTTCCGGAAAAAACTCTTTCATTTCACTATAGAGCTGAGCTGCCAGTGTTTTATTGGGAGCCAGAACCATTGTTGGCCGGTTCATGTTGGCGATGACATTGGCAATCGTAAACGTTTTACCTGAACCCGTGACTCCCAATAATGTCTGATGGGCAAGACCATCTTCAAGCCCATCCTGTAGTTTACGGATGGCTTCTGGCTGATCACCGCCAGGTTCGAAATCAGAATGCAACCTGAATACTTTGTTCGTTTCTTTACTCATCTTCCACCCGATAACATTGCACAGCTCTATCCTTATTTATTTCCAAGCCATCACCCGAAAATACACAAGATATATACGCTAACCAAAACGCTCTTATAATACTGGATAAAAAAACAGCTTCAAGTGGGCTAACAAAATAATATTGCCGTCCCACTTAAAAGCCGCACCTGACAGAAAGTAACAGAACCAACATATAACATTATGTGATATTAACCTTTAGTTAACATTATGTGAGCCTATTTTTATCCCCAGACAGTCTTTTTGTATTTTTTATTTTCGTATTAGTTATTGAAATGATAAAGCAGGGAATGGCAAAGAGATAGTAAAAGGAATTGATTTTATATAACCAGTTAATTTTGAATGAAAAAAAATCAAAGGAGAGAATAACAGCAAATCTTGCGAAAGCCGCGTATTATCTTGTGTCAGACCACTTGTCTAAACCTAATACACAAGGTTATCCACAGGAACAGTGGATAACTCAACAAATCCTATTAACGATGGGAAGTTGCGGAGTTATCCCCCATTATGGGTTTTCTCAATAACAGAGCGTTTTCATGCTATTTTAGGGTTAATTTACGTTATTTTTTGTTCAAAAATAGTACAAAAATTGCCGAAATGGAGTGGATTCTATACTAACATTTCAGCTGGCCGACTAATCCCCATTTTGATTCTAACCAACATCGTTTAAACAATTAGTTAACCAATAAATCAATGTTTATATATTTCCCTATGTCATGGCGTTCTACTTCCAGCCCACTCATATGGGGGATCAAACCAAGTAATTGAGCCGGCATCATTCTCTTCAATGTCGCCAGATATTCAGCCTGACGCCTGCCGGGTGGCTCAATTTCATTCGCAACCCAGCCTGCTAATTTCAGCCCGGAATCCTGAATTGCTTTTGCTGTTAACGCTGCATGGTTAATACAACCTAATTTCACGCCTACTGTTAAGATTACGGGCAGCTTTTCCGCAATCACCCAATCAGCAAAAGTGTTATTCTCAGATAGCGGTGTATACCAGCCTCCGGCTCCTTCAATGAGTACCCAGTTTGCTTTTGCCGATAATTCACTCAGACCTTGTGACATCACAGAAAACTCAATAGGCTGATTGAGTTCAGCACTGACAATGTGAGGAGATGTAGGTTCAATAAACGCTAACCGGTTAACCTCCTGATAGGTGAGAGGTACTGAGCTGTTATGCAATAATGCCAGAGCATCCCCGTTACGTATACCTTCAGAAGTGAGTTCACAGCCTGATGCAACTGGTTTATAACCCGCAGTCTGGTAACCTTTTTCATTAGCCGCCTGTAATAAAGCACAACTGACAACCGTTTTACCCACTTCAGTATCAGTTCCGGTAAGAAAGTATTTACTTGTCACAATAAATAACTCCAAAAACAATTTGATAGCTTAATGGGTAATCCCCATTATTTTTGGGATAAGCTTCTGAGAGCGCATTCATACGTTTTCTTGTCATCAGCCCTTGCTGACGCCCATGATGAAGGTGTGTGGCTCCAATTCCTTTTAGAGAATTTAATAAAGGCAACAATTGTGGATAACGCTGATTATATTGCTGATACCTGATTTGATTCCGGTACGGCTGACATGCATCTGCAATAGTCTGTAAAGGCAGAAACTGGTTAATGTGTCGGTAATCATCAACTTGTTTCCATGCTGCTTCCAGCTCCCAGAGCGATCCCTGTGCTAAGGTGGAAAATAAGATAAGCCCACCGGGACGGGTTACGCGATGGAACTCCTGCAATACCCGAGGCAGTTCATTGCACCACTGCACCGCTAAGTTACTGAAACAGACATCGACACTGTTATCAGACAGCCCCAGATTTTCAATATCACCTTGCAGATAATAATCAGCAACCTGCAACCCTTTGGCATGACTTAACATACCGGCAGACAGGTCCAGTGCGATAACCTGTTTACCCTTCTGTTTCCAGTGTTCGCTGAAAAAACCCGTCCCACAGCCAGCATCCAATACCCAATTACCGGTATCTTCTGGCTGTGCCATTTTCATCAGATATTCACCTGTTTGTTGCTGTAGTTTCGCCGTGGCATCATAGCGCGAAGCCGCTCTGCCAAAAGCGCCAGCAATTGCCTGTTTATCAACACAGGTTTTAATAAAACTGTTTTTAGCAACACAGCTAGCAGTCAAATCCACGTAAAGCCTCCAGTAATACATCAATATCCTGTTGGGTGTGATCCGCCGTCAACGTAATACGCAAGCGGGCACTATCCGGTGAAACTGTCGGAGGCAGAATGGCTTTTACCCATAGGTTTTGTTGTTTCATTGTTTCGGATAAGGCAATGCAGCGTTCATTATTACCGATGATCACAGGCTGAATAGCGGTTTCAGAATCCGTCAGAGAAAAAGATAAGTTTTGTGCTTCACGACGAAAATACTGGATATTATTTTGCAGACACTGGCGCAATTCATCTCCTGCCCTAATCTGGCGCGTGGCCTCGGAAAGTGCAACTGCCTGAGCCGGTGGCATAGAAGTGCTATAAATCAGGTGTCGGGAATATTGAACAAAGTATTCTGCGGTCTGTTCATCACACAGTACCGCAGCCCCGCTCAAACCAAATGCCTTACCAAAAGTAACGATTAAGATCTCCGGCTTAACATTCTGTAACCAGCAGCTCCCTCTCCCCTCATCACCATAAATACCAATACCGTGGGCATCATCCACCATCAGCCAGCTACCTGTAGATTGTGCCAGCTGAGTAATTTCACTGAGTGGTGCGCTGTCTCCGTCCATGCTAAAAACACCTTCTGTCACCACCAGTGTTTTACCTGCACATGCTTTGCCTAAATGCTGTTTTAGAGAAATCGGGTTATTGTGCAAAAAACGCCGAAACTGAGCCGGTGAATGCATAGCCGCTTCCATCAGGGAGGCGTGGTTCAGGCGATCAGCAATAATGCGATCCTCTTTTTCCATCAGAGCCGCTATCACGCCCTGATTAGCCGAATAGCCAGAAATAAACAGCAAGGCACGGGAATAACCAAGCCACTCCGCCAGTTGTTGTTCTAGCGCATGGTGAGCCGAGGTATATCCGGTTACATGCCCTGAGCCGCCACTACCAACACCGTATTGCTCAGCGCCTTGTTGCCACGCAGCAATAACCTCAGGATGCTGGCTCAATCCGAGATAATCATTACTGGAAAAGTTCAGGTATTGTTGCCCATCAGAGGTGTAGAGATGTCGTCCATTTGAGCTTTGATGAGCCTGTCTGCGGCGCCATAAGGATGTGCCCCGGCGTTCGGCCAATCGCCGGGAAAGAGAATCTGACCAGCTCATCATATTGCCGCATTATAGAATTGTTCATTGTCAGCATTATTAATGATGGCTTCCGTCAGGTGTTGCTGCTGCTGTTTGTCACCAAATGCTATTTTTGTCTGCTGAGGGTTAATGCCCAATCTACGGAACAGTTGCAAGTCTTTGTCTTCGCCCGGGTTCGGGGTAGTCAGTAATTTGCAGCCATAAAAAATGGAGTTAGCGCCTGCCATAAAACACATGGCCTGTGTCTGCTCATTCATCTGCTCACGCCCCGCAGATAAACGGACATGAGATTTCGGCATCATAATACGAGCTACAGCGATAGTGCGGATAAAATCAAATGGATCGACTTCTTCATTATTTTCCAGCGGTGTTCCTTTCACTTTCACCAGCATGTTAATGGGAACGCTTTCCGGTGGTTTGGGCAGGTTTGCCAGTTGCACTAACAGAGCTGCACGGTCACGAATTTCTTCACCCAGTCCTACGATGCCGCCAGAGCACACTTTAATACCTGCATCCCTGACATTTTCCAGTGTATCCAGCCTGTCCTCATAACTGCGCGTAGTAATAATATTGCCGTAAAATTCCGGTGAGGTATCCAGATTATGGTTGTAGTAATCCAGACCTGCTTCTGCCAGACGCTGTGCCTGAGACGGATTCAGCATTCCCAGTGTCATGCAGGTTTCCATGCCCAATGACTTAACTTCCTGAACCATTTTTTCCAGATAAGGCATATCCCGTTCGTGTGGGTTTTTCCATGCAGCCCCCATGCAAAAACGGGTCGAACCTGCATTTTTCGCTTTACGGGCAGATTCGATAACTTTCTCCACTTCCATCAGGCGTTCTTTTTCCAGACCTGTTTTGTAACGGGAGCTCTGTGGACAATATTTACAGTCTTCAGGGCAGGCTCCTGTTTTTATTGAAAGAAGTGTACTGACCTGTACCTGCTGCGGATCAAAATGTTCACGATGTACCTGTTGTGCTTGAAACAATAATTCAAAAAAAGGCTTATCAAACAGGGACTGAGCCTGCTTAATTGTCCATTGCTGACACTCATTCACAATAACTTCTCCAGCATGAAATAAAACATGAAATAAAAGTTGTCAGTTTAAATAACGCCGTTATCATGTCAACCAAAACTAGATCTAAAAGGTTTACAACGAATTTATTATGAATCCTTCAGATATTGAATTTGACCTGCGCCACATCTGGCATCCATATACATCCATGAGCAACCCGCTACCGACTTATCCGGTCGATTCTGCCAGTGGTGTTGAACTGGTATTGTCAGATGGGCGTCAATTAATTGACGGTATGTCCTCATGGTGGGCGGCAATTCACGGCTACAATCATCCCGTACTGAATGAAGCCGCAAAATCGCAAATTGATAAGATGTCGCATGTGATGTTTGGCGGCATTACTCATCCACCAGCAGTAGAATTGTGCAAACAACTGGTAGCAATGACGCCTGCATCGCTGGAATGTGTTTTTCTGGCCGATTCCGGCTCGGTTGCCGTGGAAGTTGCCATGAAAATGGCTTTGCAATACTGGCAGGCAAAAGGGCAACAGCAGCAGAAAAGACGACAAAAATTCCTGACGCTACGTCATGGTTATCATGGTGATACTTTCGGCGCCATGTCGGTTTGTGATCCCGAAAACTCTATGCACAGTCTGTATCAGGGCTATCTCCCCAATCATTTGTTTGCTGATGCCCCACAATCCCGCTTTGATGGCGAATGGCAACCAGAAGATATCTCTTCTTTCCAGCAATTACTGTTACAGCATCATGATGAAATCGCCGCCGTTATTCTGGAGCCAATTGTTCAGGGAGCCGGTGGAATGCGGATCTACCACCCTGAATACCTGCGCAAGGTGCGCAACCTTTGTGATGAATACCAAATTTTGCTGATCGCAGATGAAATCGCTACCGGCTTCGGGCGAACCGGCAAGCTCTTTGCCTGTGAACACGCAAATATCGAGCCAGATATTTTGTGCTTAGGTAAGGCGCTGACAGGCGGCTATATGACTTTATCCGCAACATTAACGACCCGCCATGTTGCCGAAACCATCAGTCAGGGTGAGGCAGGCTGTTTTATGCATGGCCCGACATTTATGGGGAATCCGCTGGCCTGTGCCGTTGCCGGAGCCAGTCTGAAATTACTCACTGAAAGCCCGTGGCAGCAACGCATTCACTCAATTGAATCCGGCTTAAAAGCAGAGTTATTGCCTCTGAAATCATATAATTCAGTTAAAGATGTCCGGGTATTGGGTGCCATTGGTGTGGTGGAAATGAAACAACCTGTTGATGTAGCCGTATTACAGCGCCACTTTGTCCAACAGGGAGTCTGGATCAGACCATTCGGGCGTTTAATTTATTTAATGCCGCCTTATATTATTCAGCCTGAGCAGTTATTGAAACTGACAAATGCTATTGCTGATGCAGTAATTTAATCATTAACGGCAGCACTAATAATAATGCTGCCACTTTTATTTATTATAAAAAATAACAAGCCATTTATTAGTAAAAGTCAATTCCTGATAAATATTGGCAATCAATTAAATGCATTCCTTCTCATCTAAATAAAATATTTTTGTTATATTCCACTCAGTCTTATTTACTTTAATCAGAGAGGAATACACTATGAATCAGGAAAAATTGTCCGTACCTTCTAATGAAGAAATGGAAGCTATATTTAAACAGTCTCAGGATATTTATGAACAAGAACAATTACATTATGAGGCTATAGCAAAAGAAAAGCCTGAGCTTGCTAATTTGTTTGGGGGGATTCCTGTAATAAACCCACCAATTTATCCTATTCCTGTCATTAAGATGGCAGAGTATGTTAGCGGATATTTTAATATTAACACCTATCATCAAATTGGGAGCTATCCATTCATTCAGGTATCATCTTATCCTGTTTTAATTGGCAACAATCCACATACAAGAAGAAATGCTAATTTCAACGGATATATTTATGGCAGCTATAACATGCCACAAATAAATCTTAACAATCTTTATCTTAGCGGAGTAGTTCATCACACCAATACAATCATAAACACACCACTTAATTTTCAGCTTTTTATTTACCCACAAAAAATCCACCTGCGTTTATTTAAAGGAAATGTTTATTTAGGTGATTTAATTTCTGTATATCAGCATAATATATTGGTTACATACCCTATCGTTTTCTCCGGGATTGGAACTTTTAATTTCGTCTAAAATAATTTTTAAATACAAATTTATTTTTTGTATATTACAGAAAAATGATGAATTGCCGCGCTAAAAATCTGCGCGGCTTTTTACTTATAGTGCCAGTACCGTTACCCACATTGGGCCTTTACCAACCGGATAACGCGCCAATTGAGTAAGTTTTCCGGTGTATTTATCAATACCGGATACGGAAATATGATCTGATTTTTGCCCAGAGGCAATTAAGAAACATCCACTGTGATCGATAGCAAAACCACGGGGCTGGGTTTCTGTTGGATAATGCCCTGCCAATGTCAGATGATAACCATCTTCTGACACGATAAAGTGGCTGATAACACTCTCAGAGCGCTCACTGGTATAAAGATGGCGGCCATCAGGTGTGATGTGAATATCCGCAGACCATCGAACAGCCGAGAAATCAGCAGGTAACGAATCAATTGACTGCACAATCCGGTATTTTTCCCATTTACGTAGTACATCAACGGTTGAATCGAGTTCATTGATGCAATAAATGGCCTCTTTTTCAGGATGGAAAGCCATATGGCGTGGGCCAGCTCCGGCTTTTGTCGTCATTTCATCAGCACGACGTTCTGTCAGATATCCGTGATCATTCAGATCAAAAATACGGATGTGATCTTCCTTCAGACATGGAACCAATAACTGACGGTTTTCCCGATCAATATTGGCGGAATGTGGCGCTTTCAGTCCTTCTACGACTTGAATCGGCGCTTTAGCAATGCCCTTTTCATCAATAGGATGGACACTTAAGTTATTGAAGCTATAGGAAGCAGAAAATAAAAAACACCCTGCTCTGTCCGTTGAGATATGTGTCGGACTTCCCGGCAACGGAGCAATAGATTGCTGCTCCAATCGTCCGTCAGCCCTAATTTTATAAGTTACGATGCTGAACTGAGGGCGTATCCCAACATATAAATGCTTTCCATCAGGATGGATGACCATTGGCTGTACTTCGCCCGGTACACTGACTGTCTGGAGCAGTGAAAGTTCTCCGGCAATATTCAGGGACCAGACGTGGATCTGACGACTATTCGGACTCGCTGTATAAACTACTTGTTTCATTTTCTCTCCTTAAAGCTCCATCACTATTTTATTGATCTGCAATGATTCCTGAAAAGATATGTCTGTTAAACTTATAATTATCAGTTTAACTGTTTTTCATTAACATATAATATTTGTTCAAATCATCAACAGTTTAGAGGCTAATTCATGTCATACCGCGTTATCGCACTGGATCTGGATGGAACACTGCTCGATCCACAAAAAAATATTCTGCCAGAATCGCTCGCGGCTCTAAATGAAGCCCGTCAAGCGGGTATTAAGGTTTTGATCGCCACCGGCCGCCATCATGTTGCCATCCACCCGTTCTATCAGGCGCTTAAGCTCGACACTCCGGCGATTTGCTGTAACGGGGCTTATTCATATGATTATCAGGCTAAAAAGGTTCTGGCCGCTAATCCTCTCTCTATTCAGGAAGCCTCTCAAGTACTTTCTTATTTACAGGGCACTGAAATTGATCATCTGATGTATGTTGATGATGCTATTTTATACGAGTCTCCACATACCGTTACCCGAACCCTTGCATGGTCCGATTCTCTGCCTGAGCATCAGCGCCCTACTCTCCTGCATATCAACAACTTTCAGGAAGCACTGAATAATGTCAATTTCATCTGGAAACTTGCCACTACGTCCCCCGATTTAGCGAAATTACGTGAGGTCAGTGAGCAGATCAGGGAAGAAGTCGATCTGGAGTGTGAATGGTCATGGTTTGATCAGGTCGATATCGCCAAAAAGGGCAATAGTAAAGGGCTGCGTTTACAGCAATGGGTTGAATCACAAGGGATGAGTATGAAAGATGTTATTGCTTTTGGCGATAATTTTAATGACATCAGTATGCTGGAATCCGCAGGTTTGGGAGTTGCGATGGGAAATGCCGTTGATGATGTCAAAGCGCGGGCAGATCTTGTTACCAAAGATAATGTTCAGCCCGGTATTGCGGAAGTTATCCGAAAATATGTGCTGTAATTTGTTTCACTCTGGAAGGAGCATAAGTCACCTGTGCTCCTTCCATTCCACTATATTCAGTTTATAAGTGCCGATTTAACGCAATACTTTTAATTTGCGCATACAACCATTGCCCTTCACGCAGATTAAGTGCTTCCCGTGCCCACGGAGTAATCCTTGCCCACAGATAACGGTCACCCAGAGCAAGTTTGACATCAACCTGACCAGCATCCTCGAAAAATTCAATGACTTTTACCTGTAAGGTATTACGAATACTACTGCCTTTTGGCGGCTCTAATACTAAAGAAACATCGGAAGCATCAATGCGGATACGCAAATCAGTTCCCTCTGTGACATTAATTTCCGGTAACCAGAGAGCTTTATCAGCCACCGCCACTGCTGTCATATGGTAACGCTGATGATGCTCCATCACTGTTACAGTTAATATACTGCTCAGGTTATCCTTTTGCAGCCACGGTCGCAGGATGCTGTTTGACCACACTTCTTCCAATGTGCCCGACATCCTGATTTTTCCTTTATCCATAACAACTACGTTATCAGCCAGATGGATAATTTCATCCAAATTGTGACTGACATACAGGATCGGAATTTTGATATCTTCAGACAATTTTTCCAGATACGGCAATAATTCACGTTTACGGGGCAGATCCAGTGAAGCCATAGGTTCATCCATCAACAAGAGTTCAGGTCCCGTCAGTAATGCCCGCCCAATCGCAACCCGCTGTTTTTCCCCACCAGATAAGGTTATCGGGAAACGTGATAGCAAATGCTCAATACCAAGCAATTCTACAATTTTGCCAAAATGTGGTTGCATGTCCGGTGACATACCATATTGCAAATTTCCTTTGACCCGATAATGAGGAAAAAGCCGGGCATCCTGAAATACATAGCCGATTCGACGTTTTTCCGGTGGCAGAAATATTTTGTGCTCTGTATCTACCAGAATGCGTTCGTTTAAGGTAATGCGGCCTTTTTGTGGCCGGGTCAGACCGGCAATGGCATTGATTAACGAGGTTTTTCCTGCTCCGGAAAGCCCGAAGATGGCAGTAATGCTTTCCGCTGGCAATGTGGTATCAACCTGCATATGCAGATCACCCAGATGCTGTTCGAAATTTAATTCTAACATGCTGCCCCCAGACGTTTTCTGCCCCAGCGGGTCAGCCATTCAGACAGCAGTAATGACACCAGAGCCAAAATTACTGCGATCACACATAAACGTGCGGCGGCAGTTTCTGCTCCGGGCATTTCAATCAATGTGTACATGGCAAGAGGAATGGTACGAGTCTCACCGGGAATATTTGACACAAAAGTGATGGTTGCGCCAAATTCCCCCAGTGAACGGGCAAATGCCAGCACAGAGCCAACAATAATACCCGGCAATGAAAGTGGTAAAGTAATCGTGAAAAAGACCTTAAGTGAACTGGCTCCTAACGTGTGGGCCGCCTGTTCCAGACGAAGATCTATCGCTTCCAGTGCCAGACGGATTGCCCTGACCATGAGCGGAAAGGAAACAACCGCCGAAGCCAGAGCAGCACCTGTCCAGTTAAATGCAAAGCTAACACCGAACCAGTCATAGAGAAATTCCCCGAAGATACCGCGACGCCCCATACTCATTAACAACAGATAACCAACAACAACCGGGGGTAAGACCAGCGGTAAATGGATAACACTATCCAGCAGGGATTTCCCGAAAAACTGACAACGTGCCAGAACCCATGCCATCAAAATCCCTAATGGCAAACTGAACAGCACTGCAATCCCTGAGACTTTCAGACTCAGTAAAATTGCCTGCCATTCATATTCACTTAACATCTCCAAAAGAACAGTTCCTACAGTGAATTAAAACCGTAACGTGTGAAAATTTCTACGGCTTCAGGGGTTTTAAGATAATCATAAAAATCCTGTACTGCCTGATTTTCATGACCTTTAATAATTGCAACCGGATATTCCACCGGTTTATGACTCTCTTGCGGGAATACACCAACAATTTTCACTTTTTTGCTGGCAACAGCATCAGATCCATAAACAATTCCCAGTGGCACTTCTTCACGCTCGACCAGAGCCATACCACTACGCACATTGTTAGTTCGGGCCAACAATGGATTAACTAAATCCCATACTCCCAGATATTGCAGGGATTCTTTGGCATAAATACCCACAGGAACATGGTCAGGATCCCCAACAGCCAGATGTCCTCCGGCCAGTAAAGAACTCCATTTTGTTTCCTGATTGATATCGATTTTATTCAGCTTACTCTTTTTGGGCGCAATCAGAACCAGTTGATTCCCCAACAAAGTATGACGAGTCTCTTCAATAATGAGTTTTTTACCCGAAATATAATCCATCCATTGTTGGTCAGCAGAAATAAACAGATCTGCGGGGGCTCCCTGTTCTATTTGACGAGCCAGTGTTGAAGATGATGCGTAAGAAGCAACAACCTCTCCTCGAGTATCTTTTTTATACTGTTCGGCAATATCGTTAAGTGCATTCGTCAATGATGCAGCAGCAAAAACAGTCACTTTTTCCGCTGCCCAAGTGTTGCTAACAAGAGCAAAAGATACTACAGCTCCAGCCAATAACTGATAAAAATTCTTTATTACGCGCTTTTTCATGTTGTATTTCACTTATGATAACCAAAACGGTGCGCTGTATATAACAAGATACAACGTTAAATGAAAATACTATTCTGAGATTAATCGGCAAGTTGTGAGCTAGTTTTAGCTTTTGTATTAATTTGATGTAAAGATTACGCAAAAAACACAAATAATCGTCAGTATTGTTAATGTAGTGATACGGAGAAAAGAAGTGATATACAGTGCCATACCCTGTTGTATTATATGCTTTTCATCTTTCAAGTTGCCTCTTTGTTGGCCGCAATACAACACAAAATTCATTGAATATAACTGCTGATATGTGCCGGAACAGGGCGCATTTTAAAAGTGAAAAACATTCGATATGTTACATAAATGAGGGCTAACTTTTGTTACACATCACCCCATTACAAAAAAACATCACCAAAAAACGGCTGCTGACAATAGCTGGCCTGGGCTGGATGTTTGATGCTCTGGATGTCGGTCTCTTATCCTTTTTACTGGCAGCCCTGAAACAGGACTGGGGGCTGAGCTCAGAACAGTTAGGCTGGATAGGCAGTATTAATTCAATAGGCATGGCTGTCGGTGCTTTTGTCTTTGGCGTGATGGCTGATAAGACCGGACGAAAGTCAGCCTTTATTGTCACATTATTGCTGTTTAGTGTTGGTAGTGGCTTAACGGCATTGGTGACCACATTAGCAGCATTGTTGGTTCTGCGTTTTATTATCGGTATGGGTTTAGGCGGAGAACTCCCCGTCGCGTCAACGCTGGTGTCCGAAAGCGTAGAACCCCATGAGCGTGGGCGTCTGGTTGTGATACTGGAAAGCTTCTGGGCCTTCGGCTGGCTTGCCGCGGCATTGATTGCTTATTTTGTTATTCCAAGTTATGGGTGGCGGGTTGCTATGTTGCTGAGTGCTCTACCAGCTTTTTACGCTATCTACCTTCGTTTGCATTTACCCGATTCGCCACGCTATACACAAATGCGCTCCCAGAAACCCCTCAATTCAGTTATGAATAATATACGGGAAGTATGGTCGGCCGATTATCGTCGAGCAACAGTCATGTTGTGGGTTTTGTGGTTCTGCGTAGTATTTTCCTATTATGGAATGTTTTTGTGGCTGCCAAGCGTCATGATACTGAAGGGGTTTAGCCTGATAAAAAGTTTCCAATATGTGCTAATCATGACGCTGGCTCAGCTTCCCGGTTACTTTACTGCCGCATGGATGATTGAACGCTACGGACGTAAATTCGTTCTGGCGAGCTATCTAATCGGAACTGCTGTCAGTGCCTATTTCTTCGGTACGGCTGATAGTATTACCCAGCTTCTTATCTTTGGCATTTTGCTGTCATTTTTCAATCTTGGTGCCTGGGGAGCAATCTACGCCTACACGCCGGAACAATATCCGACAGCAATTCGCGCAACCGGTGCTGGCATGGCTGCATCAGTCGGGCGGATAGGTGGTATCATTGGCCCTTTGATGATCGGTTATCTGGTTGCGATGAATTCATCGATCTCCCTGATTTTTTCCCTGTTCGGGTTTTCAATTCTGGTGGCTGTAGGCGCTGTGATTTGGCTGGGGAAAGAGACTCGTCAGATAGAACTTATGCCGTAAAAAAATAAACCCTGTTTAAAATAACAGGGTTTATCAACAGACTGCTCTCAGGATATGACTTCTTTAGGAAAAAAATCGCAGAGGCGCTGGCGATCAAATTCAACCAAAATTAGCGCTCAATACTTTGTGTTTCACTTTTAGAGATAAGGTTAAACAATTCACCCAATCCATAAATCAGTCCAAGAATGGCTGCCATGACAACAGGAACCATGACCAGTTCAAACGCTATACTTTTAATCAGTTCAAACATGTATACCCCATATCATGAATGACTATCATCGAATCGAACAATAAGCTGTGCCTGATTCAGCTTCACTCTCATCCGGTAATGAGCGCCCGGTAATGAAATAAAAAGCTTTACTGCACAGACAACAATTACGCTATTCTAGACAATAAAAAGGTAACAGTAACCGACGAAACGTGCGATTCTTACGGTTATTCTGTAAAAACTTTCAAATAGTTACCTGAAATGAATCACTATGCAAGCCGAAATATTATTAACTCTTAAATTGCAGCATCGGGTTTTCGCCGATCCTCGGCGGATTGAATTGCTGAAGCAGATAAAAATTACGGGCTCTATCAGTCAGGGAGCCAGACAGGCTGGTATCAGTTATAAAAGTGCCTGGGATGCTATTAATGAGATGAACCATCTGGCAGATGAGCTATTGGTTAAAAGAGCGACCGGCGGCAAAGGCGGCGGTGGCGCTCAACTGACTTCTTATGGCGAACGGCTGATACAGCTTTACGGCCTGCTGGAACAAATTCAGCAAAAAGCATTCGATGCTCTCAAACAGGATTCACTGCCTCTGGATAGTCTGCTGGCAGCCATTTCGCGGTTTTCTTTACAATCCAGCGCCAGAAATCAATTTTTCGGTACAGTCGTTGAACGTGATAATGGAAATATTCAGCAAAATATTTGTATTCTGCTGGCTGATGGCAAAACATCTATCCGCGCTTCTGTAACAGAACAAAGTGCTGAACGCTTAGGACTGATAAAAGGAAAAGAGGTGATCGCACTTATTAAAGCTCCGTGGATCACCTTACGTAAAGGAGCTACCGTTTCCTGTAACACGACGTCTTCCGGAGACATTAACTCTTTCGAAAATGCCGTCGTTTTTGAAAATCAGTTATCCGGCCAAATCAGCCAGATTGAGGCAGGAGTACAGTGCAGCGAAATTATCGTGAGTCTGAATAGTGGCGAATCTCTCTGCGCCACCTTATCCAATCAGGAAATAGAAAGTTTAGGTCTTCAGCCGAATGATACTGTCACCGCTCTTTTTGGTGCTGATAAAGTGATTATTGCAGCATTAAATTAAGTATATACCCTATGGATTTCGAGTTGCATCGCGGCGTCAAAAGAGCAAGTCCCCTGAGTATAGATAACTATACGATTGGGGTGAGCGAATGCAGCCAACAAAGAGGCAACTTGAAAGACAACGGGTATATTTGCCCCCGTCAGGGACATCCGAATGCCCCCCTAACAATTAATATTCCCCCATCCCGAAATATAAATCCATAACGAATAACAGACGACTACTCATTGACATTGAACATTATTCCGCTTATTTCTGTGATCCTTTAGTTGATGTTGCTTAAATAAGGAAGAAAAATGTCTGAATTGCAAGTATCGCAAGGTAGTTTCCGTTTAAGTGACACCCGTATCCTGAAGATACCGTCACTAAAAATCATCTCTGGAGAGAACTGGGCATTTGTCGGTTCTAATGGCAGTGGGAAGTCTTCTCTGGCCTGTGTTTTATCGAATGAATTAACCCAACTGACGGGTGAAATACATTGCTCATTTCATACTCCTGTACGCCTCTCTTTCGAGCAACTTCAGCAACTGGTTGATAAAGAATGGCAACGCAACAATACAGACCTGCTCAGTGAGGGTGAAGACGATACTGGACACACTGCCGCAGAAATCATTCAGCTCCACCATAAAGATAATGAATTGTGCCTTGAGCTCTCGGCATATTTTGGCATTAAAGATCTGCTTTCACGCCGTTTCAAGTATCTTTCTACCGGTGAAGTGAGAAAGGTGTTGCTTTGTCAGGCATTAATGGCCAATCCAGACCTTCTTATCCTTGATGAGCCTTTTGACGGATTAGATGCTTATGCCCGCACTCAGTTATCTCAGTTATTAGCAACACTGGCCGAAAAAGGTATCACACTGATTTTCCTGTTAAACAGATTTAACCAGATCCCTGATTTTGTTGAAAGAATTGGTGTACTCGCCGATTGTCAGCTGATGCTATCCGGAGAAAAAAAGCACATTTTGGCTGAGTCTCTGGTTGCACAATTAGCACACAGTGAAAAGCTAAAGAATATTCGTCTGCCGGAAACAGATGAGTACCGAATTGATGAGCAGCTTCTCTCAGATCAACCGCTGGTATCAATGCATGATGTTGTTGTTCAATACAATGATAAACCGATATTACATGACCTAAGCTGGCAGGTTAATCCCGGTGAAAACTGGCAGATTATTGGCGAGAATGGAGCAGGAAAATCCACTCTTCTCAGCCTGATTACCGGCGATCATCCTCAGGGTTACAGTAATCAGCTGGTTTTATTTGGTCGCCAGCGAGGCAGTGGAGAAACTATCTGGGATATTAAACGCCACATTGGTTATGTCAGTAATAGTATTCACCTTGAATATCGTGTCAGTACCAGTGTCCGTAATGTTATTCTCTCCGGTTTCTTCGACTCCATCGGGCTTTATCAGGCCGTTTCTGATCGTCAACGACAATTGGCAGATGAGTGGCTGGCATTATTGGGTTTATCCGATACAACGGCAAACAGTCCGTTTCATAGTCTGTCATGGGGTCAGCAACGCCTTGTATTAATTGCCCGTGCCTTAGTGAAACATCCGGCTTTGTTAATTCTTGATGAGCCATTGCAAGGGCTTGATTCACTCAACCGGCAGTTAGTCCTGCGTTTCATTGATATCATGATTAAAAATGGTGATACGCAACTTCTGTTTGTCTCACATCATCAGGAAGATGCCCCAGAATGCATCACCCATCGACTGAAATTTATTCCTGATGGCGATATTTATCGTTATGAAACCGAGCTGACTTTTAGCCCTCTTTTGTGATTTTCTAATACTCTTCATCTTTTCAGGCCACCTCTGACCGGAGGCCGGCCTGAAATCCATAAAATATCAACTCCTCTCTCAGCTGATACTGAAGAAAAATAAATGTGTAGCGTGTTCTATAAACGTTTTTTTGATAGTTCTTATTATTTTTTTGAATTTTTTGTCTCTTGCTATAAAATCCCGCCCTATTTTTTAGATTGTTTACCTATTTTTTAAAAAGAACCGAGAATTTTATGGGCTGGACTTTACTTGCCGCTTCGCTGGCACTGTTAGATATTCGCCAAAAAATCGCATTTTTCATTGTATTCTTAGCTATCGCTGTTGGGATCAGCACTCATATACTGGCCTACCCCGCGATCATCTCATTATTAATGATAAGTGTATTGGGTGTGGCGCATGTCTATTTCAATAGCAAAAGGCATATTATCGGTAAAAGCATTACCGAAGCTATGTTGGTTATCGTTAGTATTTTGTTATTTATACATTTTATTCCCGGTTTTCATAACCTGAAATATCTGGACAAAGTACAGGTTGGGCCACTCAGCGCACCTTTTTCCATGTACTTCAATTTTGACAAGGCACTGGTTCCTTTTCTCTTATTGTGCTGTATGCCAAGCCTATTCCGCTGTAACCCAGTAGTTAATGCTCCTGCCCATGGCTGGGCGTTGTTAATCGCAGCAATACCAGCATTATTAGGGCTTGCTACAACGCTTGGCGGGTTGGCAGTTGAACTCCACCTGCCTAGTTGGTTTCCTGCCTTCGTTGTTGCCAATATTTTATTTGTATCACTGGCAGAAGAAGCCCTATTCCGTGGCTATATTCAGCAAAAGCTCAGTCAGTGGATGAGTCCCTACTTTGCGCTGATCATTACTTCTGTGCTATTTGGTGCCGCCCACTTCGCTGGCGGTGGACTATTGATGGCCTTCGCAACACTGGCAGGCCTGATTTATGGTATAGCGTGGATGTGGAGTGGTCGTTTATGGGTAGCTGTCGGATTCCATTTTACCCTTAATGTGTTACACCTGCTGTTTTACACTTATCCGATTAAAACGATCATCAGCTAATTTCCGCTATCCTATCTATACACAATGGATTTCAAGTTGCAGCCAGTCAGGCTGCAACTCCTCCCATATATGATTTAAGACAGAAGTTCATCGACTATTGTTTGCTGTTTCCGTCTATCGCGCCATATAATGCCCGCAGCGAGCATTTCATTTTGTATTAAAAAGTAATGATAGGAGTTTAAGCTATGGCTGTAACTAAGCTGGTTCTTGTAAGACATGGTGAGAGTGAGTGGAACAAAGAGAACCGTTTTACGGGCTGGACTGATGTTGAACTGTCTGATAAAGGTCGCAATGAAGCACAACAGGCTGGTCAATTGCTGAAACAGGAAGGTTTTGCTTTTGATTTTGCCTACACATCTGTTTTAAAACGCGCCATTCATACTTTGTGGAATATTCTGGATCAGGTCGATCAACAATGGCTACCGGTTGAAAAAAGCTGGAAACTGAATGAACGCCATTATGGTGCCCTGCAAGGTCTGGATAAAGCAGAAACTGCGGCTAAGTATGGTGATGATCAGGTTAAATTGTGGCGTCGTGGCTTTGCCATCACTCCTCCTGATCTGACCAAAGATGATGAACGTTATCCCGGCCATGACCCTCGCTATGCAAACCTGAAACCAGAAGAACTTCCTGTCACAGAAAGCCTGGCAACGACTATCGAACGTGTTGTTCCTTACTGGGAAGAAGTAATTAAACCTCGCGTTGCAAACGGTGAAAAAGTTATCATCGCTGCTCACGGCAATTCTCTGCGCGCACTGGTGAAATATCTGGATAATATGGGCGAAGACGAAATTCTTGAGTTAAATATTCCAACTGCTGTACCGCTGGTTTATGAATTCGACGAGAATATGAAGCCAATTAAACACTATTATCTGGGTAATGCGGATGAAATCGCTGCAAAAGCAGCTGCTGTCGCAAACCAGGGTAAAGCGAAATAATTGAGTAAAATAGAAAAAGCCGGAAATCACTCCGGCTTTTTCATACAAAATCATCCTCGGCGTGTTCTGACAGCCTGAGACAACTGCTGTAATAGCGTTTCTGTATCATCCCAGCCAATACAGGCATCTGTCACACTTTTCCCATAAACCAGTGGCTCATCATCATCTAGACTTTGGTTGCCTTCAACCAGATGGCTTTCAACCATCACACCGATAATCGCATTCTCTCCGGCAGAGATCTGTCCACAAACATCGGCTCCAACATCCATCTGCCTTTTGAACTGCTTCGCACTGTTTGCATGGCTGAAATCAATCATGACCTGCGGTTTCAGCCCTGCTTTTAATAAACCTTCTTTCACCGCGCTGACATGTTCAGCACTGTAGTTTGGCTCTTTTCCGCCACGCAGAATAATATGGCAATCCTGATTGCCCGTCGTATTAACGATGGCAGAATGACCCCATTTAGTTACTGACAGGAAGCAGTGTGATGAACCGGCAGCATTGATGGCATCAATCGCTACTTTTATTGTACCGTCAGTACCGTTTTTAAAACCAACCGGGCAGGATAGCCCTGATGCCAGCTCACGGTGAACCTGAGATTCGGTTGTACGTGCTCCTATTGCTCCCCAGCTCATAAGATCGGCAAGATACTGGGGAGTAATCATATCAAGGAATTCACCTGCTGCCGGTAACCCAATATCATTAATATCGAGCAGGAGTTTGCGTGCTGTGCGTAATCCATCATTAATATCAAAGCTACAATCCATTTTCGGGTCATTGATTAACCCTTTCCAGCCGATTGTAGTACGCGGTTTTTCAAAATAAACCCGCATCACGATTTCCAGATCTCCTTTCAATTCGCGGCGCAATTTATTCAGTCGCTCTGCATATTCCAGTGCAGCCTTTGGGTCATGAATTGAACATGGGCCAATTATTACCAATAGACGATCATCTGCACCAGTTAAAATGTTATGAATGGCTTCGCGAGCTTCACGAACGGTAGTAGCAGTGTCTTTTGTTGCAGGGAATTTTTCAAGCAATGCAACTGGTGGCAATAATTCTGTTATTTTTCTTATCCTTACATCGTCATTCTGGTAATTCATCGGCCTTTCACCTAACGTGTTTACAGTTGTTTAAAATAATTTTGTGATCTCAATCTAACTGTTAGATGAAGTGCTGTAAATAATCTTTGTGAGTAAATAAGCAGACTTTTTATAAAAGAGAAAATTAGAAAGAGGATATATAAATGGAATATCAACGAACAGACCATAAGTTATTATGGCCTGTTCCGGGCTAGTTATTAATTTGAATTTTCAGTGGAAGTACTCACTGTAGATGATGTTTCATGATTATTCTTAGCTACTTTTATCCATAGACGAGCACCGTTCAAAGCAATTCCTGTCAGGATAATATACTGCAACGACATCGCTAATACGCCTTGCTTGTAGTAAATGGCAACGCTGATCACATTAATAACCACCCACAGCAGCCAATTTTCTACATGCTTACGAGTCATGAGAACCATAGCCACTATTGATAATACGGTCATAACCGAATCCCAGAACGGGAAAGCATCTGGCAGCAGGTCAGGCATGGTGATCCCAAAGCCCATTCCCTGTAAAGCAATAACAGAAACTTTTGCCATATAACCAAATATTTGGTCAATATTAAATGTCATTATCAGGATAAAAAGGAGGGAAACAGTAGCCACACTGAACACCTGTTTGGGGCTAAGCCAGCGGATCTTTAATTCTTTCTGTTGCTGTTCATCGACTCTGCTCCAGGCATACCAACCATAAATGTTTGCAGCAAAGAAGAAAATTTGTAGCATAAGACTGGCATAAAGCTGGATTTGAAAAAATATCACCGCAAATAGGGAAACATTAATTAAACCAAATAAATAGTTAATAATTTTTTCCTGACTCGCAAGCCAGATACATAATAAACCTGCAATTGTACCAACAGCCTCGATATATGATGGTTGATAACCAAATACCTCCACAGGGATATGGTTATTTATACTGAAAAATCTGCTGAGAAAATCCATGCTTTTTTATCCTTACCGTAATTAATGTTTAGTATATCAATAACAAAGGCATTAAATTAGGTTAAAAACCGACATTTAAGCCAGCTTTTGTTTTATATACTAAACAAGATAGCGAGTTTTTAAGTAAAAGTCTTTAAGTATTTTAGAAATTTTAATGTCAATTACCAGACGCTGATATGGTAAACATAAAAAACCAATTATTAATAATTAGTAAATAATAACAATGTTAAAATAATGAGTGACATCATAAAAAGAAACTTATTTAGTTTTAGAATAATTAAAATAAACACAGAGTGACATTAGGATATATACAGATGGGTCGAGCAGGATGATTCGGCCTCCGGCCTTACCCTTCGGGCCAACGCTTATGCGTTGTTGTCTCGCTTCGCTCGGCTCGAACCTGCGACCAATTGATTAAATGCCAACTGCTCTACCGACTGATTTCAGTCATTACTTGAAGAATATTAGATTGAGAATTTAGATGGTGGGTCGTGCAGGATGTTTCGGCCTCCGGCCTCACCCTTCGGGCCAACGCTTATGCGTTGTTGTCTCGCTTCGCTCGGCTCGAACCTGTGACCAATTGATTAAAAGTCAATTGCTCTACCAATTGAGGTTATTAATTATTTGAAGAATATTGGATTGAGAATTTAGATGGTGGGTCGTGCAGGATTCGAACCTGCGACCAATTGATTAAAAGTCAACTGCTCTACCGACTGAGCTAACGACCCATCTGGGGTATATCTGAATTGAAGATTTAAATGGTGGGTCGTGCAGGATTCGAACCTGCGACCAATTGATTAAAAGTCAACTGCTCTACCGACTGAGCTAACGACCCATTTACATCTTGCTTAGCAACACTATTGCTTGCCAACGGCGGCATATATTACTGATTTCTCAGCGCGGCGCAACATTTATTTTATTAAAACCCGTTCAAGCGACTACTAATCGCCCAATTATCCCCAAAAAGACCGATATATAACCTTTTGGGGATAATTATTACATTCCAGTAATCTTTTTGGCAGCCATTTTTGCCGCGTTGGTACCGGGATATTGCTTAACCACCTGCTGATAAACTGCCTTGGCTTTATCCTTTTGCCCTTTTTCCTGCATAATCAGGCCAACTTTATACAAGGAATCGCTGCTTTTTGATGACTTAGGATAATTTTTCACCACAGTCGCAAAATAATAAGCCGCATCATCTTTCTTGCCTTTGTTGTAATTCAGCTGACCTAGCCAATAGTTAGCATTCGAAAGGTATTTAGACTTAGGATACGCTTTGACAAAGTTCTGAAAAGCGACGATTGCCTTATCATACTCCTTGGTATTAATAGCTAAAGCGACGGCAGCATCATAATCACCCTTCTCACTGCCTGTATTCGTGGCAGCGACCGGTTGATTATCTGCGCTTTTCTCTGCTGACGGAGTAGCATTATCAGTTTCAGAGCCTGAAGGGTTGGTGATTTTATCCAGCTGCTGATAAATGTCCTTCTGGCGCTCAATAACCTGATTTAATTGGTACTGATTTTCCTGAATCTGACCACGTAGCGTATCAATATCACGCTGGGAATCAGCAAGTTGCTGCTGAAGTTGAGTTAATAACTGGCTGTGAGCGTCAGAAATACGCTCTAACTGGGAAAGGCGCTCATCGGTGGAGCCTGAGCCGACATTACTGATTGGCGCTCGGGCGGTAGCGGCCCAAGGAGCCGCTACGCCAACCAATAACGACAGACCCAATACAAAACGTCTGAAGTTACTGTTCATGCTTTACTCTTAGTATACGATTACAGCGCGACGGTTTTTAGCGTATGCTGCTTCGTCATGACCCAGTACTGCTGGTTTTTCTTTACCGTAAGAAACAACAGCAAGCTGGTCAGCTGAAACGCCTTTGCCTTGCAGATACATTTTAACTGCATTTGCACGACGCTCACCCAGAGCGATATTGTACTCAGGAGTACCACGCTCATCCGCATGACCTTCGATAGTCACTTTAACAGATGGATTGCTACGCAGGAATGCAGCGTGTGCATCCAGCATCTGAGCGAATTCATTGTTGATATCGTATTTATCGAAACCGAAGTATACGATGTTGTGGTTTTGCAGTTCCTGCATTTGCTGACGTGCTAATTCTTCAGCAGACAGACCTGCTTTAGAAGAATTATCAACAGTGCTTACGCCTGACTGATCACTGTTACCATTTTTATTGGTATTACTACACGCTGCTACGGCCATGATTGGTAAAGCTAACATCAGCCCTTTTAGCACTTTGTTCAATTGCATCTCTTTGATCCTTTTATAGTTTGCCATACATACTTGTTATGCATCACAGATACGGCGACCAGGCAGGAGATTTCACCTGTCCATCAGTGGCCGGAAGACGCGCTTTGAAACGTCCGTCAGTCGAAACTAGCTGCAATACAGTCCCCAACCCTTGGGTGGAGCTATAAATAACCATAGTGCCGTTAGGTGCGATACTCGGCGTTTCATCTAGAAACGTATCTGTCAAAACCTGAACAGATCCCGTTGCCAGATCCTGTTTGGCGATGTGCTGACTGCCACTCGCTGTGCTGACCATAACGATAAAAGTACCGTCAGGACTCACATCAGCGTCCTGGTTCTGTGAACCTTCCCAAGTCAGTCGTTGTGGAGCACCGCCATTAATATCAATTTTATATAACTGTGGGCGACCGCCCTGGTCCGAAGTATAGACCAGCGTCTTATTATCCGGCATCCAGCTTGGCTCAGTATTGTTACTGCGGCCATCCGTTATCTGATTAATTTGCCCTGAGGCCAAATCCATCAAATATAAATTCAGGCTTCCCGTTTTAGATAATGCAAAAGCGAGCTTGGTGCCATCTGGGGAAAATGCCGGTGCACCGTTGTGACGAGGAAACGATGCAATCTGACGCACAGCCCCTGTTGCCAGTGTCTGGATCACCAGAGAAGAGTGCCCGCCTTCAAATGTCACATAAGCCAGTTGAGAACTATCTGGTGACCATGCCGGTGACATTAAAGGTGCTGGTGAACGATGCACGATATTTTCGTTATAGCCGTCATAATCAGCAACACGCAATTCATACGGGTATTTATCAGTAGCTGTTTTCTTAACGACATAAGCTATACGAGTCGCAAATGCTCCCTTGATACCAGTCAGTTTTTCAAATACTTCATTACTGACTGTATGTGCAGCATAGCGCAGCCATTTTTTATCAACTTGAAATTGATTCTGAGCCAAGACCGAACCTGGCGTACCAACGACATCAACCAATTGATAGGAAACTAAATATTTACCATCAGCAGCAGGCTGAACCTGCCCGACAACCACTGAATCTATCCCAAGGGCAGACCATGCGGCAGGCGTAACTTCAGATGCCGTGGTAGGTTGTTGTGGCATACGATCCGAAGTGATGGGATTAAACTTCCCACTGTTTCTCAAATCAGCTGCAACAATAGAACCAATTGCTTCAGGTGGATTATCCGCCCCAGTCCATTTGAATGGCACAACGCCAATAGGACGGGCTGAATCAACACCCTCTGTAATTTCAATGCGAACTTCCGCACGGGCAACTGTTGCCCACAGCAGTAGAAAGCCCAATAATGCCTTAAACGTCAGTTTAAAAGTTTGCTTCATCATCTCTCCCTTATCGCGATCACCATGCCCGCAATAATCCGCCGGATTCTAACAAACGCCAACAAACAAAACCAGATACCTAAATAAAATCTGATGATTTTGTTTACATAGATAAATTATCCGCAGTTTTACCTAATAAATTGTCTATTATTACCAAATATTTATCTTACTACGGCTTAAAGTCTAGTGAGAAACTCTTGAAATGTTCATAAACCTCTTTACTTGGTGGGCGGGGCATTTTAGTTTGGTTAGCCACTGCAATTGCCGCTTGGCACAGAGCAGGATCGCCTCCATTAGCATGAATACTAATTAACATACCATCCGGTGCCAATTTTATCGTCAAATCACAGGTGCGCCCTAAGAACAAACTCGGATCAAGAAATTTACCCTGAATTGCCGCCCGAATTTGTCCTTTATAATTATTGATATCCGATTCAGAAACGCCACTTTTTTTGCCTCCACCTTTACCTGCTGCGGATGCACCTCCCGGTTTAGGTGTGTCGGAAGTTAGCCCCCCTAACAAATCATCGACTGTCTGAGCCTGTTTGGCCTCTTCTGCCTTGGCTTTCGCTTTTGCTTTGGCCTCTGCTTTGGCTTTAGCTGCTGCTTCCGCTTTAGCTTTCTCTTCAGCAGCCGCTTTCGCCTTTACTTCGGCTTCTGCTTTAGCTTTTGCCTCAGCCTCTGCTTTTGCCTTCGCTTCCGCTTCGGCTTTACGTTTCGCCGCTTCTTCAGCTTCTTTTCTGGCCTGAGCCTCGGCCTTTTGTCGAGCCTCTTCCTGTTCTTTCAGAATTCTTTCCTGCTCTGCTTTCGCTTTGGCTGCTGCTTCTTCTGCAATTTTCTGCTCTTGACGAGCTTTAGCGGCAGCAGCATCAGCCTGTTTTTTCTGCTCTTGCGCAACCTGCTGTGCCTTTATCCGCTCTTCTTCCGCAGCTTTCAGGCGCTCTTGCTCTTCAGCCTGCTTAGCCCGCAATTCAGCAGCCTGTTGTTCGGCTTTTTTCTTCCGCTGCTGCTCAGCCAGCTTTGCATTAGCCTGTTGCTGTTGCTGCTGGTTATATTGTTGAACTACGGCATTTGGATCGACCATAACCGCATCAATAACTGTACCACCGACTCCACCACCGCCCATCTCAGTTTTTTGTTCTAAAGAGCCCCAAATCAGAAACCCGAACAGGATAATGTGCAAAATAACTGAAATAATAATGGCGCGATTTAGCCTGCTGTTTTGCTTGTTTGTCTTTCCCACGCTCGACATCCAGAAACTTTAAGTGTAAGTCGCCATTCAGGCGCCAATAGGCTGAGTCATTAAACCCACTGATTTCACTCCCGCCTGACGAAGCATATTCAGAGCCTTGATGACTTCATCATAAGGAACTTCTTTTGAACCCCCAATCAAGAAAATTGTTTTAGGGTTAGCTTTTATCAGAGTTTGAGCTTCAGCAATAATTTGTTGCTCTGGTAATAATTCCAGACGCTCCTGATTAACAACCATGTTGTACCGCCCTACCCCAGAAACCTCTACTATAACGGGAGGATTATCAGTGCTGGAAACCGTTTTTGAATCCACTGAGTCAGGTAAATCAACTTCTACGCTTTGCGTAATAATTGGTGCGGTTGCCATAAAAATCAGCAGTAAAACCAGTAACACGTCCAGCAAGGGAACGATATTAATTTCGGATTTTAGCTCACGTCTGCGACTGCGAGTGCGCGCCATTCGCTTTTCCCCTTACTCTTTATTACGACTTGTTAGTATTAGAAACAAAAGCCTGACGGTGTAATATCGCCAGAAATTCTTCCATAAAATTGTCGTAAGTTTGTTCCAGTTTATTGACACGCTGATTCAGACGGTTATAAGCCATAACGGCAGGAATGGCTGCAAACAGACCGATTGCTGTTGCAATCAGAGCTTCTGCGATACCGGGCGCAACCATCTGTAACGTTGCCTGTTTCACTGATCCCAGCGCAATGAAAGCATGCATAATTCCCCAGACAGTCCCGAACAAGCCGATATAAGGGCTGATAGAACCGACGGTACCCAGGAATGGAATATGATTTTCCAGTGTTTCCAATTCACGGTTCATGGAAATACGCATAGCACGGGAAGCCCCGGTAAGAATAGCTTCAGGCGCATGGCTGTTTGCCTGATGTAAACGAGAAAATTCTTTAAAGCCAGAATAGAAAATTTGTTCAGTACCGCTTAATGAATCACGATGTGACTGACTCTCTTTATAAAGACGAGACAATTCAATCCCAGACCAGAATTTATCTTCAAATGCTTCCACTTCCCGAGTAGCGGAATTCAGAATTCTTGTTCTTTGAATAATAATCGCCCAAGAGACGACAGAAAAACCAATCAGAATTAACATGATCAGCTGTACTAAAAAGCCTGCCTTCAGGAATAAATCTAGGATGTTCATGTCAGTCACTGCTTAAACTCCGCGACAATAGACTTTGGAAGCGCAATAGGCTTCATTTGAGATGAATTTACGCAGACAACCAGACATTCTGCGTTACTGATAACTACATCATTGCAATCAATTATCCGTTGAGTAAATGTCAGCGAAGCACCGCGGATATTCGTCACTTCGCACTCCACAACCAGCTGATCATCTAATCTGGCTGGCTTCCGGTAGTCAACGGTCATGCGACTGACAACAAAACCAATTTGTTCATCCAACATATACTTCTGGTGAAAGCCCTTATCACGCAACATTTCTGTGCGGGCTCTTTCATAAAAAGCCAGATATTGAGCGTGATAGACCACACCACTAGCATCTGTGTCTTCGTAATAAACACGGATAGGCCAACGGAACAACATATTACTCACACATAATCCTAATCAGACTAATTGACGCTGCCACTATACTTAAGACAATAGCGCTTTGGAATGGGTTGTTATTAAACTAGTCAAAAAAAATTTATGGACCAGTATCCTATAAAATTACAAATAGTTTACTTAAAGAAATGATATAAGCCAAAAATAAGGATTAAAAGTGCGGGTAATGGATGAAAGAAGAGACACCAGACAAAATGTTTAGGATTAAATCCAACGCCGAAAATAACCCCGGAACAAATTGCCCAAATAAGTAAAATACCCTGCCATATCATCAACGAACTGGTGTTCGATGCAAATCGGGTCGGATCCCACAAAATACATAAAGCAAGCCCTAAAGCCATAACGAGGATAAGGGCCCTCAACAGGCCCTTATTCATTATTAGCTGATAAAGTCTATCAACCAACATTATTTTTTGTCACTCTCAGTTACTTTTTTTGACTCACTGTGCTCAAGAGCTAAAGCCGCAATAATGGCAAAACTACAAGCTAAGAGCGTTCCGAGAATCCAGGCAAAATACCACATGTGCTATGCTCCTTTAGTACAGTGAATGTTTGTTGTTTTCAATGTAACCCTTATCCAGCCGCCCGAAGGTTTTGTAGTAACACCAGATGGTGTATGACAAAACAATAGGAACGAAGATAAGTGCAACAACGAACATAATTTGTAGTGTCCACTGACTGGATGTTGCATCCCACATGGTCAGACTGACATTCGGATCAAGGCTTGATGGCATCACAAACGGGAACATGGATATCCCTGCGGTCAAAATAATGCAGGCAACCGTCAATGATGAGAACAGGAAAGCCCAGGCACCTTTATCCAGTTTGGTGGCTAACATAGTTAACAGAGGGAAAACCACACCCAGTGCAGGTATCGCCCACAATATCGGCTGGTTATTAAAGTTGATCAGCCATGCGCCTGCCTGTTGAACCACTTCTTTATGTAATGGGTTAGATACGCCGTTTACATCCAGACCGCCAGTCACAACATAACCATCGATACCGTAAATCAGCCACACACCCGCCAGTAAGAAAGCCACCGCTGTGATTAACGCACAAACCTGTGTCGCAGTACGGGAGCGTAAGTGTAATTCACCTGTAGTACGCATTTGCAGGTAAGTTGCTCCCTGCGTAATGATCATCATCAAGCTGACAACACCGGCGAGAAGACCATAAGGGTTCAGTAGCCCAAAGAAAGATCCTTCATAAGATACGCGTAAATAAGAATCTACCGCCAGTGGCACACCCTGTAACAGGTTGCCGAATGCCACACCAATTACCAACGGTGGCACGAAACTGCCGACAACAATTCCCCAGTCCCACATATTACGCCATTTTCTGTCTTCCAGTTTTGAACGATAGTCAAAACCAACCGGACGGAAGAACAGAGCCGCCAGTACCAGAATCATCGCGACGTAGAAACCGGAGAAAGCAGCAGCATACACCATTGGCCAGGCAGCAAATAATGCTCCCCCAGCGGTGATTAACCACACCTGATTGCCATCCCAGTGAGGGGCTACAGAGTTAATCATGATACGGCGTTCAGTGTCATTTTTGCCAATAACCCGCAACAGGACACCAACACCCATGTCAAAACCATCGGTCACTGCAAACCCGATTAGCAACACACCAATCAGCAGCCACCATATAAATCGTAATACTTCATAATCAAGCATAAGTGGACTCCCGCTTACTCAATACTGTTCACTGAAGAATTCTTCGTTGAAGAAACGGCTTTTTGTTCAAAATGATAGCGCCCTGTTTTGAGGCTACTTGGGCCAAGACGGGCAAATTTGAACATCAGGAACATTTCAGCAATCAAGAATAAGGTATACAGACCACAAATCAGTGCCATTGAGAAAATCAGATCCCCGACACTGCGTGTCGAAGCGGCAACCGCGGTTGGTAATACTTCACCAATTGCCCACGGCTGACGTCCATACTCTGCAACAAACCAGCCTGCTTCAACAGCAATCCATGGCAATGGAATACTGAACAGTGCTGCGCGTAACAACCATTTCTGCTGACCGATACGGTTACGGATAACGCTGAAGAATGCCAGGCCAATAACCAACAGCATGATAAAGCCACAGGCAACCATGATACGGAATGCAAAATAGAGTGGAGCTACACGTGGAATAGAGTCTTTCGCAGCTGCTTTGATCTGTTCTTCTGTCGCGTTTGTTACCTCTGGAGTGTAACGTTTGACCAACATACCGTAGCCAAGATCTTTCTTACTTTCGTTGAATGCGCTACGTACTGCCGGGTCAGTATTGCCTGCACGCAATTCTTCCAGTAACTCATAAGCTTTAAGTCCGTTACGGATACGTTGCTCGTGCTGACTCATCAAGTCACGCAGACCAATCACAGGAGTATCAGTTGAGCGGGTCGCTATAAGACCTAAGACGTAAGGAATATGGATGGAGTATTTATTTTCCATCTTATCCTGATCAGGAATACCTATCAGTGTGAATGCAGCCGGAGGTGCCTGTGTTTCCCATTCTGCTTCAATCGCAGCCAGCTTGGTTTTTTGTACGTCCCCCATTTCGTATCCGGATTCATCACCCAGTACAATGACAGACAATACTGCCGCAATACCAAAACTTGATGCAATAGCAAAAGAACGCTTAGCAAATGGAATATCTCGCCCTTTAAGCAGATAGTAGGAGCTTATTCCCAAGACGAAAACCGCGCCTGTCACATAACCAGCAGCAACAGTATGAACGAATTTCACCTGAGCAACAGGGTTCAGCACAAGCTCGCTAAAGCTCACCATTTCCATACGCATGGTTTCAAAATTGAAATCAGATGCAATCGGGTTTTGCATCCAGCCATTCGCAATCAGAATCCATAAAGCAGAGAAGTTAGAACCTAATGCAACCAGCCATGTTACCGCCAGATGCTGTTTCTTGCTCAGACGATCCCAACCGAAAAAGAATAAGCCAACAAATGTGGATTCGAGGAAGAAAGCCATCAGGCCTTCAATGGCTAATGGTGCACCAAAAATATCACCAACATAATGTGAGAAATATGACCAGTTTGTTCCGAACTGGAACTCCATAGTCAAACCTGTTGCAACACCCAGAGCAAAGTTAATACCAAATAACTTACCCCAGAATTTCGTCATATCTTTATAGATTTGCTTGCCAGACAGGACATATACCGTTTCCATTATCGCAAGCAAGAACGCCATGCCGAGCGTCAATGGTACGAATAGGAAATGGTACATAGCAGTTAAGGCAAACTGTAATCGTGACAGTTCGACAATATCAAACATCTTGACTCCTTGCTCCTAGCAGGAAGACACCGACTTGCGGCAACCCGACTTCATTAAATGAAAGTCTCGTAACTACCAGCAATAAATGCCTCAAACACAACAACAAATTATTAAGTAAATCAAATCCAGTATAAATCTCAATAATATTACGCCTATATTCACACACAATAAATAGCTTTTACGTGACTCAGACTAGAATTCTGAATACAGACTAATAGTGCCGTTCATTTATGAGGTAATATCTCTTTATTCTAGATCAATTAAATCAATTTAAGCGAACAGAATTTATAGTAATAAATTGATTTTAGTCATTTTTTTCATTTTCTTGTTAAGTATTTCAGCTATTATTTCATTACAGTTGATTTAGTGTTAATTATTTGTTGCCAATAATGCCTGTTAATATATTTTTTGC